>JASHTQ010000596.1 GCA_030040475.1 Streptosporangiaceae bacterium | reverse complement strand
GCCCGCTGCTCGAGAAGGTCGTCTCGGCCGCGAAGGCGCGCATCGCCGCCCGCGAGCACCGCGACAACCAGCGGCGCAAGTCGGCGCTTGCCAGCTCGTCGCTGCCGGCCAAGCTGGTCGACTGCCGGTCCGCCGACGACCGCAGCGAGCTGTTCATCGTCGAGGGCGACTCCGCGCTCGGCACCGCGAAGCTGGCGAGGGACTCGGAGTTCCAGGCGCTGCTGCCGATCCGGGGCAAGATCCTCAACGTGCAGAAGGCGTCGCTCGCCGACATGCTCAAGAACGCCGAGTGCGCCTCGATCATCCAGGTGATCGGCGCGGGCTCGGGCAGCTCCTTCGACCTTGATTCGGCCAGGTACCAGCGGATCATCTTTATGGCCGACGCGGACGTCGATGGCGCCCACATCCGGACCCTGCTGCTCACGCTGTTCCACAGGTACCTGCGGCCGCTGCTCGACGCCGACCGGGTGTTCGCCGCGGTCCCGCCGCTGCACCGGGTCGCGCTGAAGAACGTGCGCAAGGGACAGCAGAAGTACCAGTACTGCTACTCAGACGCGGAACTGCACCGTACACTGCTTGAGCTCGAGCGGCGCGGCCAGCGCTGGGAGGAGCCGGTGCAGCGGTACAAGGGCCTCGGCGAGATGGACGCGGACCAGCTCAAGGAGACCACCATGGATCCTAGGCACCGCACCCTGCGCCGGATCAGGATCGAGGACGCCGCCGTCGCGGCCGACGTGTTCAACCTGCTGATGGGCACCGAGGTGGCGCCGCGCCGCGACTTCATCGTCAGCGGCGCCGTCGAGCTCGACCCATCCCGCATCGACACCTGAGCCGGCCCGCACGGCCCGACCCGTGGCCCGCACCGCCCGTCACGCCACCCGCACGGCGCCGCCGACGGCGGCGAGCTGCGCCCGCAGGCTCACGCCGGACCCGTCGCGCCTGCCCACCGGGTCCGGCAGCTCGACCGGGCGGCCGGACTCCGTCGCGCCCACCGCGGGCGCCGGCCCGGCCCACGCCAGCACCAGCGCGTCCTCGCCCTTCAAGAACCGCTGGCACCGAACCCCGCCGGTGGCCCGGCCCTTGCCCGGGTACTCGTGCAGCGGGGTGACCTTCACGCTGCCCGCCGCCGTCCCGGGCAGCGCGCCCAGCCGGCCCGCCACGGTCACCACGACCGCGGGGGAGTAGGTCCCTGGCGGCCCGACCGGCTCGCCCGCGGCCGCGGCCGCGGACACCGCGCCGAACCAGACCACGGACGCTCCCGCCGCCAGCCTGACGCCCGCCATCCCGCCCGCGGGCCTGCCCTGCGGCCTGACCGCCGAGGCAGGGAATCGCAGCAGCTGCGCGTCGGAGGTGATGAACACAAGCTCGTCGGACTCCGCGGACAGCTGCGCGGCCCCCACCACCCGGTCGCCGTCCTTCAGCGCGATCAGCTCGAACTCGTCCCTGTTCTGCGGGTAGTCGGGCAGCACCCGCTTGACCACTCCCTCGGCGGTGCCGAGGGCAAGGCCGCCCCCCTGAACGGAGTCGAACGCGCACAGCGCCACTACGCTCTCGCCCCGCTGCAGCGAGGCAAACTCGGTGGCAGGCGTCCCCCCGGACAGCCCGGCGGCGCCCGCCCCCGGCGGCAGCGCGGGCAGCTCGAGCACGTTCACCCTGATCAGCCGGCCGGCCGATGTCACCAGCCCGATCGTGCCGCGCGCCGTGGCGGGCAGCACCGAGACGATCACGTCGTGCGCCGACCGCGCCACCTCGCCAGGCGGCGGGACCACGGGCACCGGGGACGACGAGGCCACCCGCGCCACAAGCCCGGTGCCCGACATCAGCACCACGCACGGGTCGTCCGCCACCTCGAGCGGCACGGCGGCCGCCGCCAAGACCGCCTGGTCGCCCTCGAGCAGCACCGTGCGCCGCGGGGTGCCGAACCGCTTCGCCACCTCCGCCAGCTCGTCGCCCACCACCTCGCGCAGCCTGGCGTCGGACTCCAGGATCGCGGTCAGCTCCGCGACCTCGGCCCGCAGCGTCTGCTGCTCGCGCTCGAGCTCCAGCCGGTCGTAGCGGGTCAGCCTGCGCAACGGGGTGTCGAGGATGTACTGCGCCTGGATCTCCGACAGCTCGAAGATCGCGATCAGCCGCTCCTTGGCGGCCGCCGCGTCGTCGGATGACCGGATGACCTGGATGACCTCGTCGATGTTGAGCAGCGCGATCAGCAGGCCGTCGATCAGGTGCAGCCGGTCGAGCCGCTTGCGCCGCCGGTACTCAGAGCGCCGCCTGACCACCTCGAGCCGGTGCGCGACGTAGATCTCGAGCAGCTCGCGCAGCCCGAGCACCCGGGGCTGGCCGTCGACGAGGGCGACGTTGTTGATGCCGAACGTCTCCTCCATCGGCGTCAGCCGGTAGAGCTCGGCGAGCACGGCGTCCGGGTTGAACCCGCTGCGCACCTCGATCACCAGGCGCAGGCCGTGCTCCATGTCGGTGAGGTCCTTCAGGTCCGCGATGCCGTTGAGCTTCTTGGCCGTCACGAGCTCCTTGATCCGCGTCATGACCTTCTCCGGGCCGACGGCGTAGGGAAGCTCGGTGACCACGATGCCCATCCGCCGCGGGGTGATCTGCTCGATCGCGGCGGTGGCCCTGGTGCGGAAGATGCCCCGGCCGGTCTCGTACGCCTCCCTGACCCCCTCCAGGCCCACGATCCGCCCGCCGGTGGGCAGGTCGGGCCCGGGCACGAACCGCATCAGCTCCGCCAGCGGTGCGTCCGGGTGCCGCAGCAGGTGGCGCGCCGCCGCGATCACCTCGCCGAGATTGTGCGGCGCCATGTTGGTGGCCATCCCGACCGCGATGCCCGACGTGCCGTTCACCAGCAGGTTCGGCAGGCCGGCCGGCAGCACCTCGGGCTGGCGCTCGCTGCCGTCGTAGTTCGGCCCGAACTCGACCGTGTCCTCGTCGATCGAGGCGACCATCTCCATCGCGGCCGCGGTCAGCCGCGCCTCGGTGTAGCG
>JASHTQ010000595.1 GCA_030040475.1 Streptosporangiaceae bacterium | reverse complement strand
CTCGGGAGGAGACCGGACATGGAACAGCCTGCCTACCTGCTGCACCGCGGCGACGCGCTCGAGGCGTACGGCGAGTGGCCGGTGCCCGCGGCGATCATCAGCGACGGTGCGTACGGCGTCCGCGGCTTCCACGGCGACACGGTCGGCGTGGAACGCCTGGCCGAGTGGTACCTGCCGCACGTCGAGGCGTGGAGCAGGCTGGCCGCTCCCGCGACCACGTTGTGGTTCTGGAACACCGAGGTCGGCTGGGCGACCGTGCACCCCGTGCTCGCGCGCAGCGGCTGGGAGTACGTGCAGGCCATCACCTGGGACAAGGGCCTCGCCCACATCGCCGGAAACGTCAACGGCAAGACGATCCGCCGCTTCCCTGTCGTGACCGAGGTCTGCGTCCTCTACCAGCGGCGGTTCGAGGTCTGCGGCGCGGACGGCCCGATGCCGGTGCAGCGGTGGGTGCGGCACGAGTGGCGGCGATCCGGGCTCCCGCTGGCGCGGGCGAACGAGGCATGCGGCGTGCGCAACGCCGCGACCCGCAAGTACCTCACCCAGGACTGGCTGTGGTACTGGCCGCCGGGGCCGATGGTGGAGCGGCTCGCCGCCTACGCCAACGGGCGCGGCGCGGAATCGGGCTGGCCGTACTACTCCCTCGACGGGAAGCAGCCGGTCACCGCGAAGCAGTGGGACGCGCTGCGGTACAAGTGGCGGCACGCGCACGGGCTGACGAACGTCTGGCAACTGGCGCCGCTGCACGGCGTGGAGCGGATCAAGGGGACGATGCGGCGCGCGGCCCCGCGGGTCCACAACCCCAGCAGCCTGTCGGCCGCCCACCTGAACCAGAAGCCGCTCGAGTTCATGCGCCGCATCCTGGGCGCCGCCACCGACCAGGGCGACGTGATCTGGGAGCCGTTCGGCGGGCTGGCGTCGGCCTCGGTCGCCGCGGTCGAGACGGGCCGGTTCCCGTGCGTCGCCGAGATCGACCGCGACTTCGCGGAGATCGCCGCGCAGCGCCTTGACGACGCCGTTGCCGGGCGCGATCCGGAGGCGGACGGCACTTCCGGCTAGGTGAGAAAATCGGCTGGTGCAGATCGGGATACTCAGACCATTCGAGGTTCGCGCGGACGACGGCACCGCGGTCGACGTGCCGGGTGCCCGCCTGACACGCCCCTGACACGGGCGCTGACACGGGCGCTGACACGGGCGCTGACACGGGCGCGCAGGTTGCCGAGCGCCCGGGCCATCGGGGAAAGTAGCCGGGTGGACCAAGCGCGATGGGACGAGCGTTACTCGGGCACCGGGTTCGATCCGGCCACCCGTCCCAACCAGTTCGTGGCGGCAGAACTCGCCGGCCTGACGCCGGCCCGCGCGCTTGACCTTGCGGCGGGCGAGGGCCGCAACGCGGTCTGGCTGGCCGAGCGCGGCTGGTCGGTGACCGCGGTGGACTTCTCCCGGGTCGGCCTGGACAAGGGACGCAGGCTGGCCGCCGGGCGGGGCGTCGAGGACCGGGTGGACTGGGTGGTCGCCGACCTGGACGACTACCAGCCTGCCGCCGGCGCCTTCGACCTTGTGCTTATCGCGTATTTCCAGGTCGGCGCCGAACTGCTGGCCAAGGTCCTGGCCCGGGCCGCCGCCGCGCTTGCGCCGGCCGGCACGCTGTTCGTCATCGGCCACGACCTGACCAACCTCACCGAGGGCACCGGCGGGCCGCAGTACCCGGAGGTGCTCTACACGCCCGAGGCGATCACCGCCGCACTGCCCGGCCTGCGCGTCCAGCGGGCGGAACGGGTGCGCCGCACCGTGGAGAAGGACGACGGCCCGGCGACCGCCATCGACACCCTGGTCCGCGCCCACCGCCCGTAGCCACGCGCGACGCCCGTAACAGGCTAGGGCCGGGCCGCCTGCTCGACCATCCGGATGATCTCGCCGGGCGACCGGACCTGCCCGTGCCTGCGGCGGATGATGTCGGCGATCAGGCCGGTCCAGCCGGTCTGGTGCGAGGCGCCGAGCGCGGCGCCGGTGTCGCCATTGAAGTACTCGCCGAAGACCAGGTTGTCCCGCCAGGCGGGGTCGTTCTGCATCATCTCGTTCTCGCCGAAGCACGGGCGCCTGCCGCCGGGGCCGCGGGTGAAGAGGGCGATCAGCCGGTCCTGCAGGTCGGCGGCGACCTTGTCCAGGGTCAGCTGGGTGCCCGACCCGGTGGGGTACTCGACGGTGAACTCGTCGCCGAGGAACTGGTGATACCGCTCGAGCGCGGTGATCACTATGTAGTTCAGCGGGAACCAGACCGGGCCGCGCCAGTTGGAGTTGCCGCCGAACAGGGGCACGGTCGACTCGGCGGGCTCGTAGTCGATGCTGGCCGTGATGCCTTCGATCGAGATCTGGTACGGGTGGTCGCGGTGGTAGGCGGACAGCGCCCGCAGCCCGTTCGGCGACAAGAACTCGCTCTCGTCGAACAGCCTGTGCAGCAGCCGCGGCAGCCGGTCCAGGCCGACCAGGCTGAGCAGCAGCTTCCGCTGGCCCGGCTGGCCGAGCAGGAAGCCGCGTTCCCGCATCGTGTCCGTGTCCGACAGGCCCTCGCGGTCCAGCAGGCGGGCGAAGTGCTTGTCCACCACCAGCGCGCGCTGCACGTCCTCCTCGTGGATGACCGCGGCCGCGAGCGCCGGGATCATGCTCACCATCGACCGGACCTTGATGGGCACTTGGGTCCCGGACGGCATCACGAGCCTGTCGTAGTACATCCCGTCCGTCTCGTCCCACAGGCCCTGGCTGGTCAGCGCGTCCCTGATCGAGGCGAAGTGCTCCATGAACTTCAGCACGAGGTCCTGGGCCGGCCGCTGCCTGGTCTGGCTCAGCACGGCGGCGATCGTGCTGAGCGAGATGGCGTAGGCGCCCATCCAGCCGGTTGCGTCCGACTGCTCGAGGATGCCGCCGACCGGCAGGTGCGAGCGGTCGATCGGGCCGATGTTGTCCAGGCCGAGGAAGCCGCCCTCGAACACGTTCCGCCCGCCCGCGTCCTCCAGGTTGACCCACCAGGCGAAGTTGATCATGAGCTTGTCGAACACCCGGGACAGGAAGTCCAGGTCACGCCCCTCGTCCACGGCGAACACCTCGAGCGCCGCCCAGGCCTGCACCGGCGGGTTGACGTCGGAGAAGTCCCACTCGTAGGCGGGCAGCGCGCCGCTGGGATGCTGGAACCATTCCCGGCACAGCAGGATCAGCTGGTACTTGGCGAAGGCGGGGTCCAGGTGCGCCAGCGCGACGCAGTGGAACGCCAGGTCCCAGGCGGCGAACCAGGGGTACTCCCACTTGTCGGGCATCGACATGATGTCGAAGGCGTCGAAGCTGCGCCAGCGGCTGTTGCGCCCGGTCAGCCGCTGCTGCGGCGGAGACGGCTCGCCCGGGTCACCGTCCAGCCAGCGGGCCACGTCGTAGTAGTACAGCTGCTTGCTCCACAGCATCCCGGCGAACGCCTGGCGCATCACCATCGCCTCGTCCTCGGTCGCCTCGCGGGGCGTGAGCTCGGTGTAGAACTCGTCGGCCTCGGCCAGCCGGGCCACCATCACCCAGCTGAACTCCGCGCCGAG
>JASHTQ010000594.1 GCA_030040475.1 Streptosporangiaceae bacterium | reverse complement strand
GCCATCACCACCCTGGACCGGATCATCCCGCTGTTCCGCGACCTGGATGAGGCCCTGGCCTCAGGGCCAGGTGCCGTTATCCGGACGTTGCGCCCGTGCACGCTCGCCGACCCCCGCCTGGCGCGCCGGCCGGGCAATCCCGGTAATCCGGGCATCCAGGCGTGAGCCCAGACGGTTGCCGGATGACTCACCTGATGACGGCCGTGAGCACGCCGCCAAGACAGGCCAGGCCCAGGACGATCCAGGTCACATAGTCGTTCAGGACGCCGCTCTGGAAGCGCTTGATGGGTTCGGTCAGCCCGGCGCCTGGCTCGTAGCCGCGGCGCAGCAGGGGCAGGCGGCGCCAGTATAGGGCCGCGAGGGCTAGGAGCACCGCCCCGGCCGCGGAGCCGAGGCCGGCCAGGACGGCGGACAGCGTGATGCCGGCGGGCTCGGCGGCGGCGATCGCAACGGGGTGGGCGATGCGCGCGCCGGCCAGCACGGTGGCGTTGTAGCCGGCCTGGTCCTCGAACCTGACCGCCGCCGCCTGGATCACCTGGCCGAGTCGCGGGATGAGGCCGACGGCGATGGCCGCGGCTGTCAGCGCGCCGGCCGGGACGAGCATGGTGAGCGGGGTCCGCTGCTTGCCCGATTCGGTCTCGCTTTTCTCCTCGGCGGCCATCTTGGCCATCTGGGGGTCCTCGCTCGGCGGGTCGCCGAGACCGTAGAACACCCCGCCCGCGACCCGGAGAACGGCGCCTCCGGCCAGGATGGCGCAGATGATGAACACCGGCATGACCCACGGCAGCCCGTGCGCCCAGGCGCTGGAGTCCAGGTAACCCTTGCCGAGGAAGGTGGCGAACGGCGGCAGGTCGGCCAGGCCGAGCCCGGCCAGGGTGAACACCACGCCGGTGACCTTCAGGTGACGGCCGCGGCCGTGCAGCCAGGTCTCGTTGACCGAGCCGAGCCGGTGCAAGACGATCCCGGTGCACAGGAACAGCGCGGCCTTGACCAGGCCGTGGCCGATCACGTAGACGGCCGTGCCGGCCAGCCCGAGCGGGGTCAGCAGGCCGATGCCGGTCAGGAACATGCCGGCGTGGCTGATCGTGGAGAACGCCAGCAGCCGCTTGACGTGCCGCTCGCGGAAGCAGAACAGCGCGCCCACCACCGCGGTCGCCGCGCCGAGCGCGACGAACAAGTGCGAGATCGCGGCCCGGTGCCCGAGAGCCTGGCCGAACATCGACCAGTAGACCCGGGCGATCCCGTACAGGCCGAGTTCCACCATCACGCCGGAGAACAGCACGCAGACCGGGGTCGGCGCGACCGCGTGCGCGTCGGCGAGCCAGAAGTGGAACGGCACGATCGCGGCTTTGATCAGCAGGCCCGAGATGATGAGCAGGAAGGCGACCGTGACGAGCCCGTCCGGCGGGTGACGGTCGATGTACGCGCCGATCTGGGCCATGTTGAGCGCCCCGGTGCGCCCGTAGATGACCGCGATGCCGGACAGCGACAGGTAGGCGCCCACGCTGTTGGTGACGGCGAAGTTGAGCGCGCCCTGGATCGGCCCGCGCTCCTCGGGCCGGTAGGCGGTCAGCGCGTAGGCCGACACCCCCATCAGCTCGAACCACACGAACAGGTCGAAGATGTCCCCGGTCAGGCAGAAGCCGGTCATGCCCGCGAGGAAGGTCAGCATCAGCGAGTGGTAGTAGGCGGCCACCCCCTCGAAGTACCGCCAGGAGAAGGTCATGGCCGCCGTCACGAGCAGGGCGGCCAGCGCGGCCAGGCCCGCGCTGAGCGAGCCCGCCTCGAAGTCGATCCCGATCGCGATGCCGTGCGCAGGCCGGAAGCCGGCGAACCAGTACACCTGGTCCCCGCCGACGGTGCGGACCATGATCACCGCGAGCATGACCGTGGTGGCCGCGGCCACGGCGATCGCCGCCGCGTCCAGCACTCTGCGCCGCTCGCCGAGCAGCGGCCCGGCGGCCGTGATCGCGGCCGCGGCCAGCAGCGGCACGGCGAGGGCGATGGCCAGCAGCTGATCCAACCTCGGTTATCCCTTCAGCGAGGCCAGCTCCTGCGGATCCAGGGTGCCGAACCGCTTGTGCGCCTGGATCGCGAAGGACAGCAGCAGCGCGGTCACCGCCGCCTCGACTACGACATCGGTCAGGGCGAGGGCCTGCACCACGGGGTCGACCGCCGGGGTGTGCACCGGCACGTCGAAGTAGTACGGCGCGACCGCGCCGGTCACGTACCCGACGCCGAGCAGCAGCACGTATGTGGAGGACTGGACCACGATCAGGCAGATGATCTGGTGGACCAGGTGGCGGCTGGTGACGACGCCGTACAGGCCCACGCAAAGGATCCAGGCCACGACGACGAACGGGAAGTACTCCATCATCCGCCGCCCTGCCTGATCAGCAGCGTCTGCTCCAGCAGTTCGCCGACGATGAGGATGAACGCGGCGGCGACCTCCAAACCGACGAAGAAGCTGATCAGCGCGATGGTCCCCGAGGAACTCACGGCGCCGGCGAACTGCCCCTTCGGCAGGTAGTCGGTCATGAAGGCCAGGCCCATCGGCACCGCGGCCAGGCCGATGGCGGCAAAACCGCCCGCGCCCACCGCCTCGACGGCATCGGTGAGGGCGACCGGGCTGAACCGCTTGAGGACCAGGAACTCACCGGCCAGGTAGACCAGGATGAACGCGGTCGCCAGGATCACCCCGCCCTGGAAGCCGCCGGACGGGTTGGTCTGCGCGTGCGAGGCCAGCCACCAGCCCACGACGATGACCGGGCCGGTGAACAGCAGGGCCACCATCCGTACCGCCTCGCTGGTGGCCGGCACGTCGCGGTCGGCGGCTTCGTCCACGGCATCCCGCTGCCGCTCCCGCTCGCCGCGCAGCCGGCGCAGCACGACGCTGGTCCCGGCCGCCGCGGTGAACAGGATGAACTCCTCGCCCAGCGTGTCGAAGCCGCGGTAGTCGAAGTTGACCGCGGACACGATGCCGGTCGCGAAGGTCTGCTTCACCGCCAGGTGCAGGATGACGAAGCCGTAGGGACCCGGGTAGTTGCCGAAGCCCGGCAGCCCGGACAGGCCCCACAGGTAGAACGCGGCCAGGCCGGCCGCCCCGAGGCCGAACACCCAGCGGCGCTGAGCCGGGGTCATTCCTCTCGCTTCCTGATCTTGGCCAGGGCCAGCAGCAGGATGATGGGCAGGGCCACCGCGCCGACCGTGAGCTCGGACAGCGTGACGTCGGGCGCCTGGAAGGCCAGGAACAGCACGGCAAGCAGCACGCCGTAGACGCTCAGCACGAGCACCTGGTGAACATGCCTGCGGGTGAGCACGACGGCGGTGGCGCCCGCGGCAACCAGGATCAGGAGCGTGACCTGCAAGGCGTCCATGAACCCGATCGGGACGGTGTACGGGGTGTTGACGGCGAGGTTCACTGTTCCTTCTCCCCGTTCGGCGCCTTGCCGGTGGGCTTTTCCAGGCGCCAGTCGCCCTTCTCCCTGACCCGGAGGGCGCGGATGGTGGCGTGCGAGAGGAACGGCCCGGCGATGACCATGAACAGCAGGGCCAGGAAGGTCTCGCCGGTGTTCTCCTGCGCGCCGACCTGGACACCGATGGCCAGCGCCACCAGCGCCGGGGCGACCAGCGCGGCCGGCGTCACGAAGTGCAGCTTCTGATAGGCGTCCCGCATGACGAGCACCCCGATCGAGGCGCCCAGCACCACCAGCACGGCCAGGCCGAGCAGGACGTCGGAGGCGGCCGCCTTGGCGATCATAGCCAGCGCTCGACGGCCCGGACGAAGACCAGCCCGCTGCCGTACATCAGCACCGCGAGCAGGACGGGCAGCTCGAATTCGCCGGAGCGCTTGAACGCCTGCGCGAGCAGCACGAGCACCATTACGACGGCCGAGGTGATGAACTCGTAGGCGACCACGCTCGCCCCGAGCTCACCCCGGCACAGCACGATCCCGGCGGGGACGATCGCGATCAGCATCGCGATCGCCGCCGCGGCGAATGCCATCACCATGTCATTTCCCCTCTCTGCGGGCCGGTTTCCTGACCCGCTTCCGTGCTGGCTTCTCCGCGACCAGCCGGTGCACCACCATGACGTCACGGTCTTTGTCCAGGCCGAGCACGAAGGTGTTCGGCGCGACGCTCGTCCCGCCTATCAGCAGGGTCCGGCGCGTGACGCCTTCCGGCGAGTCGTCCCCGAAGCGGGCCGGCAGCTCGAGGAAGGCGCTGGGCGGCTGCTCGCCGCGGGCCAGCCGCCGCCACAGCGCGGCGTAGACGGTCACCATGTCGCGGGCGACCTCGCCGGGCAGGCGCAGCGCCGGGAGCACCCATCCGATCCGCATCCGGAACCGCACCCCGGCCTGGTGGGTGACCAGCTCGGCCAGGAATGCCGCGAGCGCGGCCGCCCCGGCCCCGGCCAGCAGCTCGTCGGTGCTGATGGAATCGTCGAGCATCACCCAGAACGACATCATCAGGACCCACCAGACGAGCCACGATCCGACCCGGCGGGCGAACGACACGTCCCGCTTGCGTTCCCGCGGCTCGCCCGCCAGCCGGCCGGTCATCTCAGCGCCGCCCAGCAGGGCGAGGCGGTACCCAGGTCAGGGCGGTCACGCGTCCCGCCTGCCCGCACCGCAGGTCAGCAAACCTTCCCGCGACCGGCAGGTCGTCAGGTCGGACGACCCGCGGGCGAGCGGTGCACGATTCGACTGATGGTCATCGAGCTGCCCTCCCCCGCACTGGCCCGTGTCCAGGCGCTAGCGGGCACGCCACGCCCGCAAGCCGCCCCGGCTGGCGCTCCGGGCGCCGGCATCCCCGCCGCGGATGATCGCCACGCCGTCCTGCGTCGGGCGTGGAAGGCCCGCACCAGGCAGTGGAAGTGCGCCGCCAGGCACAAGCCGCGCGAGCACAGGCCGCCGCCATCATGAGCGCTTACGCAGGGGCTTCGGCCACGACGTACTCCTTCTCCCCACAGGAACCGCCGCGACACTCGGACCTGGCCCGGTTGCGGGTACAGCTGGCGACCATGCCGGTGATCGAGCAAGCCAAGGGCATCATCGTGGCCCAGTCCAGGTGTGCGCCCAGCGAGGCCTTCGACCTGTTGTGCCGGGCCTCCCAGCGCTGCAATGTCCCGGTTCGCGAGCTGGCCGCGCAGCTCGTGGCCCAGACCGTGCGGTCCCCCACGCCCCAGGCCAGCTCCATCGCCATGGCGGGGCTAGTCCGCAGCGCGCAAGCCGAGGCTCAGGAGCCTTAGGCCTGCTTGGCCTACCGGAGCCGTGCGGACGCCCTGCCTGGCGTCCTGCGGTTTAGCCGCTTCCGCGCGCGGAAGTACAAGGTATCGCGGTTGACGAGCCAGCCGGTCCCGGGATGCCGGCTGCCATCTGCCCCGCCTGTCCAGCAGATCCACCGGGCTCCGCGGACAGGTACGTATTGTGCGGGAGGTGGGCGCAGTTGGACACCGAGCTAGAGGTTCTGCCGGACAACGTGCTGCTGGCGCGGCTGCGGCGGCTGCCGCGCGGAAGCGCTGAGCGCGAGGCGGTCTGCGAGATCCTGGTCACCCGGTATGCCGGGCTGGTCCGGTCTTGCGTGCGGCGGTATCGCCGCAGTCCGGAGCCGGCCGAGGACCTGCTGCAGGTCGGCTACGTCGGCCTGCTCAAGGCGATCAACAACTTCGACCCCGGCTGCGGGGAGAGCCTGGGCGCCTACGCCCAGCCGTGCGTCAGCGGCGAGATCAAACGGCACTTCAGGGACCGGCGCTGGCAGCTCCGGGTCCGCCGGCAGGACCAGGAACTGCTGCTCGAGATGCGTCCGGCCGAAGAAGCCCTGACCCAGCAGCTCGGCCGCGTGCCTGATGACGGCGAGCTGTCCCGCCGCCTCGGCGTGCCCGAGGAGGACGTGAGGGGCGCCCGCCAGGCGCATTACGCCTTCAGCACCTACTCGCTGGACGCACCGCTGTCGCAGCGCGACGATCCCGCCCTGCTCGCCGACATCCTCGGCGACGACGACCCCGCGATCACCCACGCCGTCGACATCGAGGCCGTCTACGCCCACATGGACGAGCTGCCCGAGCGCGAACAGCGCATCTTGATGCTGCGGTTCTACGGCAACCTCACCCAGAGCCAGATCGGCGCGCGGCTCGGCATCTCCCAGATGCACGTCTCCCGCCTGCTAGACCGGGGGCTGGCCTACCTCCGCGCTCGGATTACCAACCAGGCGGAAACGGCCTGACGCCCCGCATGCGACGCGCCGGGAGAGTCCGTGGCGATAGAAAATTCGATGTGGACGTCCCAACCAGGTAGTTCTAGCTACGTGGCTGTGGCATCCACATCGTACGCCTGGGGGCTGGTGGTGCTGGCGGTGGTCAGCGGGAGTCGGAGGTGGACGCCACCAGCCTTCTGGCCGCCTCGGTGAGGCTGCCGGAGAGGGAGAGGTGGCGGGGGAAGATGTGGCCAGCTGCTCGGCGGCTAGGCGCCGGCCCTGCGGTTCACCTAGTGTCCGGCCTCGCGGCGTTGCGCTGGATCTCGCGGGCGCGGCACGCCGCCCGGCGGGCATCCTCGGCGGCCCGGCGATAGTGGGCGGCATACCGGGAATCGCGGTCAGCCATCTCGTCATGGATGCGCGCGACGCTCTCTTCCGTCCGCACCAGCCGC
>JASHTQ010000593.1 GCA_030040475.1 Streptosporangiaceae bacterium | reverse complement strand
GGGCGCTGTGGCGCATCCGCGAGGACGGCGCCGGCCTCGGCGGCCGGACCCCGGCGGGCGCGCCCGCCTGGCCCGGCTGGGAGGACGCCGCGGTGCCGCCCGCGCAGCTGGGCGGGTACCTGCGCGATTTCGAGGCGCTGCTCGCCGATCACGGCCTGGACGGGCTGATCTACGGGCACTTCGGCGACGGCTGCGTGCACGTCCGGATCGACTTCCCGCTGGCGTCCGCGCCGTCGAGGTACCGGGAGTTCGTCGTTGCCGCGGCCGCGCTGGTCGGCTCCCGCGGCGGCTCGATGTCCGGCGAGCACGGCGACGGCCGCGCCCGCGGCGAGCTGCTGCCGCACATGTACTCGGCCGCCGCCATCGACACGATGGCCGCGGTCAAGGCCGTCTTCGACCCCGGCAACCTCCTCAACCCCGGCGTTCTCGTCGACCCGGCGCCCGTCGACGCGGACCTGCGCCTGCCGCTGGCCCGCCCGCTGCGTTCCCTGCTGGGCTTCGGGTACCCCGCCGACGACGGCGACCTGTCGGTCGCGGTCCACCGCTGCACCGGCGTGGGCAAGTGCCGGGCGGACACGACCGCCGCCGGCGGGGTGATGTGCCCGTCCTACCTGGCGACCAGGGACGAGAAGGACTCCACCCGCGGCCGGGCGCGGGTGCTGCAGGAGCTGGCGAACGGCACCCTGGTGCGCGGCTTCCGCTCGGCCGAGGTCGCCGCGGCGCTGGACCTGTGCCTGTCGTGCAAGGGCTGTTCGGCGGACTGCCCGGCCGGCGTGGACATGGCGACCTACAAGGCCGAGGTCCTCTACCAGCGCTACCGGCACCGGCCGCGCCCGCCCGCGCACTACTCGCTCGGCTGGCTGCCCCGCTGGGCCGCCCTGGCCGCCCGCGCCCCGGCCCTGGCCAACGCCCTCCTCGGCAACCCGGTGCTGGGCGGCCTGGCCAAGCGGCTCGGCGGCATCGACCCGCGCCGCCCGCTGCCGAGGTTTGCCTCGGAGACGTTCCGTGACTGGTTCGCCCGTCAACCCGCGCGGCCGGGCACCCCGGTGCTGCTGTGGGTCGACACGTTTACCGACCGCTTCACCCCCGAGGTCGGCCGGGCGGCGGTGGCCGTGCTCGAGGCGGTCGGCTACGCGGTCCAGGTCACCGCCGAGCCGGTCTGCTGCGGGCTGACCTGGATCTCCACCGGCCAGCTGGACGGCGCCCGGCGCCAGCTGCGGCGCAGCCTAGCGGCCTTGGATCCGGCCCTGCGGGCCGGCCACCCGATCGTCGGCCTGGAACCCTCCTGCACCGCCGTGCTCCGCGAAGAACTAGCCGCGCTGCTGCCGGCCGACTCGCGCGCGGCCTCGGTGGGCGCGGCCACCCGAACCCTCGCCGAGCTGCTCACCGAGACGCCAGACTGGGCGCCCCCCGACCTGTCCGGCGTGCGCGCGGTCGCCCAGCCGCACTGCCACCAGCACGCGGTCATGGGCTGGCACGCCGATTCGGCGCTGCTCGCCAAGGCCGGTGCCGAGGTCAAGGCGGTCGGCGGCTGCTGCGGCCTGGCCGGCAACTTCGGCGTCGAGCGCGGCCACTACGACGTCTCCGTGGCCGTGGCGCAGACCGCGCTGCTGCCCGCCGTGCGCGCCGCGGACCCAGACGCGGTGGTCCTTGCCGACGGCTTCTCCTGCCGCACCCAGCTCGACCACCTAGTCGGCGTCGCTGGCATGCACCTGGCCCAGCTCCTGGCCAGCCGCCTGAGTCCCGACGCGTAATCCGCCGGGATCAGGCCGGATTTCCCGGCGTGCCGCCCTGGCCGCCGCCGGCGCGCATGCACTCGTCGGCGAAGGCGCACAGCCGGACGATGAAACGGTGCCGCCCGGCCAGGTCGTTCCGGCTCGTCGCGGGGTCTTTCCAGCGGCCACCTGGCGTGAGGAACCGGCCGGCCCGGTCCTCGTGTCGCTGCGCGGCACTCGGGATGAGACGCTCCGGCTCGCGTCCCCCTTGGCCCAGTACACCGCGGAGCACAACATCACCGAGGGAAACATGCAGCAGATCGGCAGCAAATGGGACGACGGTGCGGCCCCTTACCGCATTCGCGGCGAGAGAGCCTTCTTTGCTCTACGACCCGCTCTTCCAGCGGCCGGCGAGCCGCAGGATCCAGCATGGCGGGAACCACAAAAGAATTTCGTCCGCGCCGCGCTGCGCGACGGCAAGCAGCTGACGCGGGTGCATGTTGTCCGGCCGCCAGGCTGATGAAGGCTATGAGCCCAGCTCCGCGCGGAGCAGGGCGGCGGCCTGGGTCATCGCGGCCAGCTTGCCGAAGGCGACGTCGCGGGGCAGGTACTTCATGCCGCAGTCCGGGGCGAGCACCAGGCGCTCGGCCGGCACGTACGGCAGCGCCCGGCGGACCCTGTCCGCGATCACGTCGGGTGTCTCCACCGTCTGGTCGTTGAGGTCGAGCACGCCGAGGATGATCGTCTTGCCGTCCAGGCTGGACAGCACCTCGCAGTCCAGGCCGGACTGGGCCGTCTCCACCGAGACCTGGTCGCAGGAGCAGCCGGCGAGCTCGGGCAGGAACGAGTAGCCCGAGGGCCGGTCGTGGATGATCGCGGCATACCCGAAGCACAGGTGGACCGCGGTGGTCCCGGTCGCGCTTTCCAGCGCCCGGTTGACGACCTTCACGCCGTACTGCTTCGCCTGCTCCGCCCTGGCCTGCAGGTACGGCTCGTCCAGCTGGACGATGTCCGCGCCGGCCGCGAACAGGTCCGCGACCTCCTCGCCGACGGCCTCTGCGTACCCCATCGCGAGGGCCTCTGTGCTGCCGTAGTAGTCGTCCTGCGCCTGCTGGGCCATGGTGAACGGGCCCGGGACGGTGATCTTTATGGTGCGTTCGGTGTTCGCGCGGAGGAACTTCACGTCCTCCACCTCGACCGGGTGCCGTCGGCGCACCGGGCCGGTGACGCGGGGCACCGGGTTCGGGTGGCCGCTGCGGTCAAGCGCGGTGCCCGGGTTGTCGATGTCCACGCCGTCCAGCGCGGTCGCGAACCGGTTGGAGTAGCTCTCCCGGCACGCCTCCCCGTCGGTGAGGATGTCCAGCCCGGCCAGTTCCTGGGCCCGGATGGCCAGCAGGGTCGCGTCGCGCTGCGCCTGCTCGAGGTAGGCGGGGTCGACCCGCCACAGCTCCGTGGCCCGGACCCGGGGCGGGAATCGCCCGGCGAGCCGGGTCCTGTCGATCAGCCAGTCCGGCTGGGGGTAGCTCCCGACGAGGGAGGTGGGAAGCAGCATGGCAGCACAGTACGCCAGCCGGGCCCCGCCACGCGGTGCGGCGGGTCCGGCTGGCGCGCGGCCAGGTCGGCCCTACTGTTCGGCGTCCGCGGCCGGTTCCGCGTGGGCCGGATTCGCGGTCGGCTCGGGGCGGGCCGGGTTCGCGGGGGGCTCGGGGTGAGCCGGGTAGGCGACCCGTTCGGAGCGGCCCGGGTAGGCGATCCGCTCGGCCCGGCTTACCAGTTCCTCGGCGCGCTCCCTGAGCTGGTCGAAGCGCTGCAGCACCTGGCCCACCCGGTCCTGCACCAGGTCGGCCAGGTCCCGCGGCAGGTCAGCCCGCCCTCGTCCGCTCGGGTCCGATCGCTCCCACGGGGCCTGCGGCCGCTGGGGTTGCGGCGGGCGCGGTGGTTGTGGTGGCCGCGGGGCCTGCAGCGGATGCGGCGCGTGCTGGGAATGCGGTCGCGAGTGCCGGGTGCCCGGCCCCGGCAACCGCCGGCGGCCTTCCCAGGCCCAGTCCTCCGGCTCGTCCGCCAGCCCGTCCATCTCGTCCGCCTCGCTGGCGGCTTCCTCGGCCCCCTCGGCGGCTTCCTCGGCTCGCTCGGCGGCTTCCTCCGCCAGGTTGGCGGCTTCCTCGGCGCGGTCGGCGGCCTCCTCCGCCTCGTCGGCCTGCCGCTCGGCCAGGTCGGCTCGCCGCTGTGCCGCTTGCGCCGCCGCCCGTGCCTGGTCCGCCTGCCGCCGCGCCTCTTCCCGCGCCTCCTGGTCGGCCCAGTCCCGGGTCATGTGGGCGGCTTCCCTGGCCATGTCGGCGGCGTCGTGCGCCATCATCGTGGCCTCGTCCGCGTGCTCGAATCGTTCCCTGGCCCGCTCGGCCCTTGCCCTGGCCCGCTCGGCCCGCTCTCTTGCCCGCTGCGCCCATTCGTGCGCCTGTCCGGCCCACTCCCACGCGTCCGCTGCCTGCTGGCTGTCCCCGAACTCGCCGTCTTCGACGTCTTGGTCGATGATCGCGGCGGTGCGCGCCTGGGGGGCCTGCGCCTCGGGGGCCTGTGCCTCGGGGGGCTGTGCCTCGGGGGGCTGTGCCTCGGGCGGTTCCGTCCCCGCAGGCGGCGCGCCGGTTCCGTGGTAGTGCTCGCGCTCGACCTCGCGGCGGGCAACGCTGTAGGGCTCGCCGGTGGCGGCCATTCGCTGGCGGATGGCCGACTTCTGGGCCTTGTTCTCGGTCATGATGATTTCTTCCCGGCGGGTCGGCCCGCGTCTGCCCGCCACGGTGAAAAGGCATGACGAGAAGTGCCCACGAGTCGGGGACCCTTGTCCTCGTCGCCATGCCGGCGCGGGCCGGTCGCTGGCTCGGAAGCGGGCAGGTGGTGCGCTGCCTCTAGCAAGCAGGGTACCTACGCCCATCGGCGGCGACAAGGAGGAAATCCCGGCTGTCTACCCTGGGGAAAACCTAACCGTCGAGCGGCAGGCGGGCGGCCGGGTGCCAGCCGACGACGCCGTGCTGGTCATGGATCCACAGTTCGGCCGCGTCGAAGCGGACGGTCAGCGGCAGCGGGATCTGGATGGCGGCAAGCAGCGGCTGCTTCTGCTCCGGCGTGAGGTCGGAGTACAGCAGGCTGAGGTGCGGCAGGTACGGCGGGGCCTGCAGCGCCCAGGCCGCCAGACCCGCCTCGTGCGCCGCGGTGAGCGGCGCGGCAGGCGCGGCGCGCAGGTACAGCGAGCGGAAGTACGCCCGCTCCTGGCCGAACGCCCGGAACGTGACGTCGAACGGCCGCAGGCCCTCGGTCAGCGACTTGAGCGTCCGGACCGCGGCCGCGGTGCCGGAGTCGTACATCGGCACGATCGTGACGTGCGGCGGGAACGCCGGCGCGGCGCAGGCGGCCGCGAGAGAGCCGATGGTCGTGATGAGCAGGTCTCGTTCGGCTCCGGGCGCGGGCACGAACCAGGTCATCAGGGTCGCCATGGTCCCATCCTCGCGCGCCCCCGCCGGTGGGCTGACCGCGATCGTAAAACCACCTCCCGTTCGGCAAATCTAAAAAAGAGCCCAGCCGGCTACGGCGGGATCGGGGGATTCCCGCGCTGCAGTGGCAGACCCGACCATTGTCGGGAACTGTCCGCTCTCGTCGATTTCGCCGCCGGCGTTCCTCGGGCATCCTTGGACCGGTCAGCGCCCGTGCCAGCGCGGGAACGAGCCGGATCCGCAGTCGGGGAGAACCCAAACGTGATGCAGAAGGTACGTAAGACGCTGCTCAAGGCCGAGCCCGAGCGGGCCAGGGAGCAGCTGGAAGACCTGGCGATCCGGTTGTCGCCCCGCGATTACGCGGCCTGCGCGCGGCTGCGGGCGGTGGCCGAGGAACTGGTCAGGCGCGGCCTTGAGGTCACCGCCGTCGACTACCAGGACGGGTCGCAGGAGCTTGAGGTCGTCCACCCGCAGGCCAGGCACGTCGGGCCGGTCACGGTGGACCGCGACGCCAGCGGCACCGGCTGCCAGCTCAGCTGGGAGGAGTGGGTGGACGTCGCCGACGAGGCAGGGGTCGCGCGGGCCGCCGACACGGTGACCGCGCTGCTGCTCGGCGTCGGCACGGCGGTCAAGCCCTAGGCACGCCCGGCCCGTTCGACAACACTGCCGTCCGGATGGCCCGAGACAGCCGCTTAGCTCATCATCCGGTGAATCTTGACGGCGTTCGTGCTGGCTGCCTACACTTCTCGTTGCTCTCGCCCCGGCGGGAGCCGCGTTCCGTCAGCGAAGTCCGGTGAGATCCCGGCGCTGTCCCGCAACGGTGGTCCCCTCTGGGGCGAGCCCGGTCGCCTGGTGAGCGCGGGCGAAGTGGCCCTCGGAGGAAGGGCGGGTCGCGTCCTCCATGACCAGGCGGAGGACACCCGTGCGCGACGACGACGACGACGGCGGCGCTCCGGCTGCCGCCGCCGCTCCGGCGCCGGCCAAGCCGGATCCGCCGCGGGTCGCCGGCCGGCGCAGGGATCGCGCCCCGCTGCCGGCCGTGATGGCCGTCTGCGCGGTCCTGCTCCTGGTCACGATCGTCGCGGGCATCGGGATCGGCTCGGTGGGGCTGAGCCCCGCCGTCGTGTTCCACGTCATCGTCGAGCAGGTGTCCGGGCATCAGGACAACAGCGTGGCGGGCATCATCGTCTGGCAGATCCGGCTGCCCCGCGTCCTGCTCGCCGCCGTGGTCGGCGCGGCCCTGACCACGGCGGGCGCGGTCGTGCAGGTCCTGGTCCGCAACGCGCTCGCCGACCCGTTCCTGCTCGGCGTGTCGTCCGGCGCCAGCGTGGGCGCGACCGCGGTGCTGCTGCTCGGCGCGTTCGCGTCGCTTGGCGCCTGGGCGATCTCGGTCGGCAGCGTGCTCGGCGCGCTGGCGGCGATGGCCGTGGTGTTCGGGGTGTCGCGGTCGGGCCGCGGGCTGGCGCCTACCCAGCTGATCTTGTGCGGGGTGGTGCTCTCGGCCATGTTCGAGTCGGTCACCAGCTTCCTGATCTTCCGCGGCAACCCGCAGGCGACGCAGTCGGTGCTGTTCTGGCTGCTCGGGTCGTTCGGCCTGGCCAGCTGGAGTCAGCTGCCGATCCCGGTGCTCGCGCT
>JASHTQ010000592.1 GCA_030040475.1 Streptosporangiaceae bacterium | reverse complement strand
GACCGCGGCGTCGATGTCGTCGACGAGGACGCAGGCGGACTGGCCTCGCAGTGCCCTTTCTGCTCGCTCGCGATGCCGCGTCGTCGGCACCTGGAGGCCAAGCTCGGCGTCGACGCGGTCGGCGAGGTCCGGGTCGGGGGTGACGAGCAGGCACGCCGCCAGCTCATCGTGCTCGGCCTGCGCGATCAGGTCGGCGGCGACGTGCGCGGGGTCCGCGGTGTCGTCCGCGATGATCGCGACCTCGGTGGGGCCGTTCTCGCCGTCGGTGCCGACCACGCCGCGCAGCACCCGCTTGGCGGCCGCCACGTAGACGTTGCCCGGCCCGGTGATGACGTCGACCGGCTCGCAGTCCTGGGTGCCGTAGGCGAACATCGCCAGCGCCTGCGCCCCGCCGACCGCGTGCACCTCGCGCACCCCGAGCAGCGCGCAGGCGGCGAGCACGGTCGGGTGCGGCAGCCCGCCATGGGCTGCCTGCGGCGGCGACGCCACCGCGATCGAGCCGACCCCGGCGATCTGGGCCGGAACGATGTTCATGACCACGGAGGAGGGATAGGCCACCAGGCCGCCCGGCACGTAGACCCCGGCGCGGCCGACCGGGACGAAGCGTCCGGTGACGCTCAGCCCGTCGGTGACGCCGGTGACGATCTCCGCCGGGAGCTGCGCGCCGTGCACCAGCCTGGTGCGGCGGGCCGCCTCCTCAAGGGCGAGCCTGACGTCCGGGTCGAGCCCGGCCAGCGCGGCGCCGAGCGCGTCGGCCGGCACCCTGGTGGTGGGCAGGTCCACGCCGTCGAAACGCGCCGTGTACTCGCGCACCGCCTCGGCTCCCCGGCGCCTGACGTCCTCGCACAGCGGGCGGACCTGGGCCGCGGCGGTCTCGACGTCGGTGCCGGCCCGCGGCAGCAGGCCGGCCAGGTCGGCTCTGCCGAGCCCGGCCGTGGTCTCGGGGCGGCCGGCACCGCGCCCGCGCAGGTCGATGCGGGAAATCACCCGCCTAGTCTACGGAGCGCGGCTCCGTTACGGATCGGTTGTCCACATGCCGGACTGCCCCGCCGGGCCCGCGCCGCCCTCGCCCATCGCCGCCGCCTCCGCCGGGGCGGATCTGCGCTTGGAGGTCTCGCCAAGCAGGAGGACGACGGAGGTGAACAGGGGCCAGGCCGCCAGCGCGCTCTTGGCCCCGAGCCCGAGCGAGGAATCGAAGAAGGTGCCGGTCGCGCTCGACGCGAGCTGGTGGTTGTAGGTCCCGAGTCCCACGTTCTCACCGGCCCACACCGCGACCAGGGCAGCCGCCAGGGCGCCAAGCAGCAGCCCGGCCGCCGCGACCCAGCCGACCCGGCGGACCAGGAACCGGTAGCCGAGAAGGCCGGTGATGAGGCCGCCTACCGCGCCGATCAGGCAGAACCAGGCGTCAGCCGCGATGAACGCGCCGGTCTCCGCGTTCACGAGCTCGGCCTCGCCGCGGCCGATCTCTTGCAGCAGGGCCCGCGGCGCCACCTCGCCCCAGAGCAGCCCGGCAGCGAGGCCGAGCAGCGCGCTGCCGGCCAGCGCCAGGGCGAACGCCGCTAGTCGCCTCTTCGTCGGTCCTCCTTCGACGCCGATCGCTCCGGCACGATCGTACCCGCCGCCCGTGTCAGGCGCCCGTGTCAGGCGCCCGTGTCAGGCGGCCGGCTCGATGTCGTGGACGTCCGGCACGACCGATACGGGCGATCTTTCATGTGCTCCCTCATATCATGAGCCGGCTAATATTTTCCCGCACCGTACGCTGGGCCTGCCATGTCCACCGAACTCGGAGATGACTTCCAGACGGCGTTCTGGGCGGCCAAGCACGCCCTGTCGGTCGCGACCGCCGCGGCGTTCTCGCGCCATGGCGTGCACGAGGGCCAGCAGTTCATCCTGCGCTGCCTGTGGGCACAGGACGGGCTGCCGCCCGGCGAGATCGCCAGACGGCTCGGACTGGCCACCCCCACCGTGACAAGAGCCGCGACCCGCATGGAGGCGGCCGGCCTGCTACGCCGGGAGCCGCACCCCGGCGACCGCCGCCTTGTGCGGCTGGTGCTCACCGAGCGAGGATGCTCCCTTGAGGGGGTGATCGCCGCCGAGACGGACAAGCTGACCGAGCGGGCGCTGGCGACGTTCGATCCGGCCGGGCGGGAGGCAGTGATCCGCGCGCTGCGGGACATAGTGCGCAACCTCGCCCGTTTAGCCCGCCCCAACCAGGGGAGTCGGATGGGCGGTCCGACTCACGGAGGTAGCCATGTCGACCGTCATCATCATCATCGTCATCGTCGTCCTTGTCCTGGCGGCGGCGGCCGTGGTCGCGGCATCGGAGCTGCGGCGGGCTCGTATGCGCCGGCAGTTCGGTCCCGAGTACGACCGGATGGCCAAGGAACTCGGCCGCAGGAAGGCCGACGCGGAACTGGCCGCGCGGGCGCGGCGGGTATCGGAACTCGGAATTCACCCGCTGACGGCGGAACAGCAGGCCAGCTACGCCGGCGACTGGACCGCGGTGCAGGAGCGGTTCGTGGACGCCCCCGCGCAGGCCGTGACCGAGGCAGGGAAACTGATCTGGGACGTCATGCGCGACCGCGGCTACCCGGCCGACGACAGGGATGCCTCGATGGAGGCCCTTTCCGTTAATCACGGCCGCGTGCTCGACGGGTACCGGCAGGCACAGGACGTGGACGGCCGGACGGACTCGGTCTCCACCGAGGAGCTCAGGGAGGCCATGATCCGCTACCGGGCGCTGTTCGATGACCTGCTCGGCGCGCCGAACGGCGCGCTGTCCCGGCGCGAGGACACCTCCCGTACCGTAGACACGCCACGATAGGCACAGCAGAGCAGGAAGGGTGGACCCATGACGGAGGATCAGTCTCGCCGGCCGTGGGAGACCGGCTACGTCGTCCGCGGTGAGGTGGTCGGCGAGGGCGCGCAGAACGAGCAGGCCGCTCCCGTCACGTACTTCCAGAAGGTGGCCTCGCCTCCTGCGCGCGACGAGCCTGACACCCTCGCGCCGACCGCGCGCCAGGAAGACGTCGCGGCGGTGACCAGCCCGGACGGCCTCGACGCCGACGACGAGGACGCCGGTGGCTCCGGTGGCTCCGGTGACATCGACCCGCCCGGCGTCCCGGCCGTTGCCGCCGTCCCCGCCGTCCCCGCCGAAGAGGACGGCACGGGTGATGACCGCGATGACGTCGTGCCGGTCACCCGTGCGGACGCGCTGGCCTCGAGCGCGGCGGCAGCCCCGGACGTTCCGGCCGACACGACAGGTCCGCTGGCCCCGGTCACTCCTATAGCCCCGGCGGCGGACCCGAAGCCGGTCATCGCCGCGCCGCCGCCAAGCAGCTACGGGAGCCTGCTTTCCGACACCACGGACCTGCGGTCGCAGTGGCAGCACATCCAGTTCATGTTCGTCGATGATCCCCGCGCCTCGGTGACCGAGGCCGCCGACGTCATCGACCAGGTGGCCGCGAAGCTGCAGGAGGCAATCAGGGAGCGGCAGCGCGTCCTGCGGGGCCGCTGGGATGGCGGCGCGGACGCTGACACCGAGGCGCTGCGCGAGACGCTGCGCATGTACCGTGCCTTCCTCTACCAGCTCATCGGCTCCACCACCGGTACTCCGGGCAGCTAGCACTCGACGTTCGCCGCAGGCCGCTGGCTATCCCCAGCGGACGCGGACGCTGGACTGCCAGCAGGCCAGGAGGTCGGCGTTGCCCGCGATGGCGACGCCCGGCCGGGCGGCGTCGGCGCGGTTCCACAGGTAGAGGTAGACGGCGGCGGCGGGACCCCGAACCGTGCAGGCGGAGGTGACCGCGTCGGCCTCGGCGGGCTCTTCGGCTTCCTTGCGCCGCGGCTGCATCCGGCCGTCGCGGGCATCGATGAGCCATTCATCGCCCGTGTCGGTGGCTGCCACGTGCAGCCGGCCGCCGTCGACGCCCCCGGCAGGCTGGTACTTGCGGCGCCGCCCGAAGCCCATGATCAGCTCGTCGATGCCGTCGGCGGCGAACCCCGGCGGGTAGACGGGCACCGCCGCGCGGGCGCTCTCCGCGTCGGCATGGTGGATGGCGGTCTCGTGTGCCTGGCGGCGGGCCCAGAACGCCAGCGGGGACGGCGCGGGCATGAACGCCGGGCAGTCGAGGCCGGGATCGGCGTCCTGCAGGGTCTGCACCAAGGCGGCATGGCCGGCCCGGAACCAGGACAGGAGTTCGCCGTCCGGGGCGCCCCCGGCCAGGATCTCCTCCTCCGTCGGCCCGTCGAGCAGCTGGGCCGGGCGCTCGGTGAGGTGCCTGGCCGCCCACCTGTGGATGTAGCCGGTGTGCCGTAGCAGGTCCTTGACCTGCCAGGACGGGCAGGGCGGGACGGTCGCGTCCAGGCCGGCCCGCTCCGCGGCGTCGGCGAGCCGGGTGCCGTGGCGGCGCAGCGCGTCAATGTGCTCGGTGATCTCCACGAGGCCTATTCTGCCTGGCGGTCAGCTCTCGGCGCGGAGGATGTCAAGGGCGTGGGCGAGGTCGGGAGGATAGTCGCTGCGGAATTCGACGCGGCGGCCGTCGGCGGGGTGGGCGAAGGCGAGGCTGACCGCGTGCAGCCACTGGCGGCTCAGGTCGAGCCGGGCGGCAAGCACCGGGTCGGCACCGTAGAGCAGGTCGCCGGCAACTGGGTGCCTGATCGCGGCCATGTGCACCCTGATCTGGTGGGTGCGGCCGGTCTCCAGGTGGACGGAGACCAGGCTGGCGGCGCGGAACGCCTCGAGCGTGTCGTAGTGGGTCACGCTCGGCCGCCCGTCGCTGATCACCGCGAACCGCCCGTCACCCGACGGATGCCTGCCGATCGGCGCGTCCACGGTGCCGCGCAGCGGATCGGGGTGGCCCTGCACGAGCGCGTGGTAGCGCTTGTCCACGGTGCGCTCGCGGAAGGCCCGCTTGAGCGCGCTGTAGGCCGGCTCGCTCTTGGCCACCACCATCACCCCGCTGGTGTTGGCGTCCAGCCGGTGCACGATGCCCTGGCGCTCGGCCGGGCCGCTGGTCGCCAGCCGATGCCCGGCGGCGAGCAGGCCGCCGGTGACGGTGGGCCCGGTCCAGCCCGGCGACGGGTGGGCCGCCACGCCGCGGGGCTTGTCCACCACCAGGATGTCCTCGTCCTCATGCAGCACGGTCAGGCCCTCGACGGGCCGCGGGGGCTCGGGCTGCCGCGGCGGCGGGAGCGTCACCTGCAACGGCTCGCCGGCCAGCACGCGATCCGACTTGGCCGCGGGACGGCCGTCGAGCAGCAC
>JASHTQ010000591.1 GCA_030040475.1 Streptosporangiaceae bacterium | reverse complement strand
AGCGGGGCGGCCGGGGGCGGGGGGGCCGGGGGCGCTGGCGCCGCCGGATTTCTCCTCCTGGTACGGCTCGGCGCCGCGGTCCGCGCCGGCCGCCTCTTCCGCCGCCTACCAGCCGACCGTGGGACCGGGGGCCTGGCCCGTGGACTCGCCGCAGTGGTCTGGCGCGCCGCCGCGTACCGACGCCCCGGTTGTCTACCCGCCCGGGTACCCGCCGTCCAGGCCGCGGCGGTCGGGCCTGTGGTGGAAGATCGCGCTTGTGATCCTCGCCGTTCTCGGCGCCGGCGCGGGCGCCGCCACAGCCGTGCTGCTGCACGACAGTCATTCCGGCTCGCCGCAGGCCACGACGACCCCGACCGTGTCCGGTTCTGGTTCGGGCGGCACGTCAGGGACGCTCCCGCCGGGCAGCCTGAACATCATCGACGCGATCAACATGAAGGCGACGGGGCCGCTGCCGGCCGGGTTCAGGGTCTTCGCGCTGGGGGCTCAGCCGGGCGAGGACGCGGGCTGGAGCCTGGCGGCGCCGGCCAACTGGACGATCACCACCACCGGCATGCGAACCGTCCTGCGCGATCCGGCCGCGGCGAACGTGTACATCCTGATCGACCTGACGCCGCACACCTTCCCGAACAACATGCTGGAAGAAGCGCGGTACATCAAGCAGCAGTCGCTGGCGAAGGGCAGCTTCCCCGGGTACGCGCAGCAGGGGCTTGCCGCGATACCGATTCGCGGCACCGACGGGTCCTACTGGAAGTTCACCTGGCAGGACGGCGGCGTCCAGCAGCAGGCCATCGACCTGCTGTTCGTCATCCCGACGTCCACGGGCTCGCAGTCCTACGCGCTGTACATGACCGCGCCTGTCAGCACGTTCGGCCAGTTCCGGCCGACCTTCGACGAGGCGGCGGAGACCTTCGTGCCGCAGACGTAGGCCGGTGCCGGCGCCGTACCGCGACACCGCGCCGGCGGGCCGTGGCGGGGGCAGCGCTGGCGGGCCGGGGCGGCGGGGCTGGCCGCGAGGCCGGTTTGGTTACCTCACCGGCCTCGCGGGGTGCGAAACGGAAGCGGCTAGTACCAGCCGGTGGCCTCTTCGTGAGCCCAGGCGCCGCAGGGCGATCCGTAGGTGTCCCTGATGTACTCAAGGCCCCAGCGGATCTGCGTCGCCGCGTCGGTCTGCCAGTCCGGTCCGGCGCTGGCCATCTTGCCGCCCGGCATCGCCTGCGGGATGCCGTAGGCGCCGGTGCCCGGGTTGTAGGCGGTCACGCTCCAGCCGCTTTCGTGCGCCCACAGCGGGTCCAGGCAGGCGAACTGGCCGGATGACCAGCCGAACGAGCCGAGCATCGCCTCGGCAATCTGCTGCGGCGACCCGGTGGCTGCCGGGGCGGCGCTCGCGGCGGGTATCTGCGGGCCCGCCGGGGCGGCCTGGGACTGGGCGGCCGCGGTGCGCTTGGCGACGCGCGCCGCCATCTTCGCGGTGAGCTGCGTCGCAGCCCGCTGCGCGGACACGTCGCGGATCTGGTCCGCACGCTGCGCGAGGCTGAAGCTGACCTGCGACTCGGTTTGGGCTAGCGGCAGGGCCGCTGGGAGGGCCAGCCGGTCGGTTAGTTCCGGCTGCGACACGCCGATAGCCGCGTATGCGCTACCGCGTGCGATCCCGCCAGCTCCGGTGGATCCCGAGGGCCATGTCGCCGCGGTGGCCACTGAGGCCGCAGCTACGGAGAACGCTCCTGCCGCGACGAAGGCGATGGCCTTGGATCGAGTGCCCTTGGATCGAGTGCCGTTGGATTGAGTGCACTGAGCAGTGCGGTGCCGTGACAAGGGGACCTTTCGGTGGTTCGCGTGTCACGCGAGGTGCGTCACCCCTGATCGCAACCGCCGCCGCGACGGTCGCTGGCGACGGGCATCTGCACGTGGGATTGGCGCGGGTCAGGGCGCCGGGCTGCTCAAGGCTGCCACCCAGGTGCGGGGTGCTGTCGGTTTTCAACAATGCCCGACAATAATTGCACCCCGGAGCCGAAATCCTGTGTGAGGTAGATCACCTGTTGTCGGCGTGTCGCCCGCAGGACATCGAAAATTCGGCATTTACCTACGCATTCATCGTTCAGCGAACGGCCGGGATTACTTATATGACGAAACTCACACTAACGCTAATACCTCGTACCAGGGCCGAAACCGGGCGCGGCGTTTTCGTCAGTAGTAGCCGTTGGCAAGCTCGAAAGACCACGCGGCGCACGGGTTCCCGTAGATCGCCTTGATGTAGCCGAGCCCCCATCTGATCTGGGTCGTGGGATCGGTCTGCCAGTCCGGCCCGGCGCTGGCCATCTTGGAGCCGGGCAGCGCCTGCGGGATGCCGTACGCGCCGCTGGGGTTTTCCGCGTCGTACGACCAGCCGCTTTCCCTGTTCCACAGGTCGAGCAGGCAGCCGAAGTAGGTGGTCGGGCTCCAGCCGTAGCTGGCCAGCATGCCGTAGGCAATCGACTGCGCGGAGCCCGGGTCCGGCGGGGCCGAGGAGACGTACACGATCCCTGGGGTGCCGTTGCCTGGGGCGTTATCGCCGAGGGCCTCGGCCACCTCGGTCGGGGAGGCCAGCTTGGGCTTGGCCACGACGTCCATCGTGTTGGCCGCGGCGGTCATCGTGATCAGCTGCTCACGTTCGGCCTCGAGCAGGGACATCGTGCGGCTCCCGGGCACCGCCTCGATGGCCTGAATGGCGCTGAACGCGCTGGTACCGGGGGCGAGGATCTCGGCGCCCACCGCCACGCCTATGACCGCTATCGCCGCGACGACCGCGACAGGAAAGACGATGCCGAAACGCCGGATCAGGCCCCGTCTACGCCTACCGCTGCGGGCCCCGGTCCGGTGTCGCGACAAGGCAGTCCTTTCGTTCGGCCATGCCCGCGGGACGCTCGGCGTCCGCTCGGTGCATTCCTGCATTCCGGCCGCGGGCCTGCGCGGTAACCGTTGCCGCGCCGCCGGTCGCCGCACCTGACCTGGTGCGCCTCCCGGCCCGCCTCGCATAAGTTCCGCTGGCGCATAAGAATGCCAGAAAGCGGGCATGACCGCGCAGAACTTCCGCAAGAAACACCAGGGACGGTTTACCGAACCCGCCTGTGATGAGTATCACAATGCGATAACACTCATTGTAACCGAATTGGTAGCCGCCCGTCATCGGCGGGCGTCGGCTACCG
>JASHTQ010000590.1 GCA_030040475.1 Streptosporangiaceae bacterium | reverse complement strand
TCCAGAGCGCCCTCCTGCGTACCGAACTGGTCCGCCTCCGAAAGGAGCGCGAGCTTACCCAGGAGCGGGTCGCCGGCGACCTGGAGTGGTCGCCCTCCAAGCTGATCAGGGTAGAGGGCGGGCGCAGCATGATCACCAAGGTGGATCTTGATGCACTGCTGTCAGAGTACGGCGTGACTTCAGAGAGCCATCGGGATCGTCTGCACGCTCTTAACCGGGCGGCGCGCGAACGCGGATGGTGGGATCGCTACCGAGATGATGTCCCTCAAGAATACCTAACCTACGTCGGTTTCGAGGCCGGCGCCACGGTTATCAAGCAATTTCATCTCGGACTAGTACCTGGCCTGCTGCAGACCGCCGAATATTCGGAGGCTGTTACCATCGGCGGGCGAGTCGAGCCCGGAAAGATAAGGTCTATCGTAGGACTTCGGATGCAGCGTCAGGCGGAGCTTGCGCGGCGGTCGATTCCGCCTCGCCAGTATTTCGTTCTGGACGAAGCTGCCATTCGCCGACATATCGGAATTGAGAAGGATTCAGCCATAATGGCCACTCAGCTTCGCCGCGTCGCCGACCGGGCGGAGCGGGACGATCTGGTTACGGTCCGGGTGATTCCCTTCAAGGCCGGCGCCCATCCGGGGCTGATCGAGTCGTTCAACCTGCTGGAGTTCGACGGTGCGCTGCCCGACATCTTGTTCCTCGACGCAGACAGGGGGGCGCTTGCGATGCTCACCGGGGATGACCCTAGGGATGCGCTTGCCGTCGCGCTTGCCAAGGAGGATTTCGAAACACTGATCGAAGCTGCGCTTCCGGCGGCAGATTCCATCACGCTCATGCGCAGCGTGGCAGGAGAAATGTCCAGGATATAACTTTTCATGTTCGTGCGAGCAACCGGCCCCTGCGGTGCTCTGCGGCAAAGGTTGTTCAAACTTTACGGTCACACGGTGGTCGGTTATGACTTCCGTGTATGCTATCGCCCGCCGCGTCGTACAAGGAGTCTCGTAATCAGGGTCAGGGGAGGGTGTTTTATGGCCGTACAGGCAAACGGACATGGAGGACTTATCTGGCGCAAGAGCAGCGCGAGCGCCGGAGTGGGCGAATGCGTCGAGGTGGCCAAAGCCGGTTCGCTTGTCCTGGCCAGGGACTCCCGTAACCACTCAGGCGTTGTCCTTGAGTTCAGCTCCGAGCAGTGGACCAGACTGATGTGGCGTATCAAGCAAGACCGGGGCGTTCGGGGCTGAACCTGCCCGTATCTCACCGTGTGGGAACTGGTCATACCACCGCTCGTTCGGAAGAAAAGAAAAGCAGATTCTTCTAGCACGAGCGGTGATATTCCGGTCAAGCCCAGCTGGCTACGGGCCTAGGGGTATCAGGCATCCTCTACCAGTTCCCGCAGCCGCCGTCGGCGATCGTCGCGCTCGCCGGCGAACCGCTCGAGCGCCGCGAGGATGTGCGCCTCGTCCAGGTGCGCCTCCTCGATCACCTCCGCGACCGAGCCCCCGGTTCGCCATCTGTCGTCCCAGTCCGACGACAGCGAGTACTCCCGGGCCAGCGGCCCGCCGGCCCACTCGCGCATCAGCTTGAACGCGCCGTTGGTGATGACCATGGCGTCCAGCCGCTCCGCAGGGCTGGCCACCGACCGCTGATAATCCAGGGGCTGCCGCGCGAACAGCTGCGGGCTGAGCGCCGCGACGATCTTCACGTTGATGCCCCTTGTGTCAAGCTCGGGCAGCAGGCTCACCACGTTCCTGACCGGCATCGTGCCGCGGACGAAGACGACACCGCCGCGCGGCAGGCCGGGCCGGTAATCCCGCAGCACATAGGCCCCGCGCGCCGCCTCGAAGTGCGAGGGCATGCCGAGCGCCTCCCGGTCCGGGATCTCGACAGGCGGCCTGGTCAGGTGCAGCGCCACGATCGGCACGTCGAGCGAGAACGCGGCGCCGAGCATCACCGGCACCTCGTTGTACTCCCACGGATGCAGGTCGATCACGTGGCCCTCGGGAAACAGCTGGGTGACCCCGATCGAGAAGATGCCGAAGTGCGTGCGCGAGTCCTCCGCGGTCTCCGGCCCCGAGTGCCCGGCGATCCACAGCAGCTTGCCGACCTTGAGCTCGCTGTCCTGGGCAAGCTGGCTGAACAGCCGGATCGGCCCGTACTTCAGGTACGAGAACGACCCGTACGTCGAGCAGGACCCCCAGAAGCCGTTGAACTCCTCGAACGGGTGGTCGGCCAGGTTGACCGTGGCAAGACCGGCCATCATCCCCGCGTTGGTGAACTCGGTGATCTCGGTCGGAAGCAGCGCGCCGAACGGATTCGTGGACCGCTCATACCACCCGGTCCCCGGGGAGCCGTCCCAGTCCTGCCCGAACCCGGCGATGTTGGTGGACTCGGCCAGGTCGGCCGAAGCCGCGATGAACAGCGGCCGCCCGTAGTCCCGCAGCGCGAGCGAGTTCACGTACGCCGCCCAGGCGGCCAGCCCGGCCCGGTTCGGCGCCTTCTCGCCGGGCTTCTTCCACATCGCGTCCGGGTACTGCGCGACGTCGAAGATTCGCCGGTCGCTGTACAGGCCCGACGACGAGCCGAGCCGGAAGCCGGGAACGTCCGCCGGCACGGTGTCCGCGATCGCGAGCAGCCGATCCGACAGCCAGGTCACCAGGTCCTCGTCTCGCCGCAGCACGCTCATTGCCACCTGCAGGTTGGCGGTCGCCTGCGCCTGCACCGCGGCCGGGTCGGACGGCGCCGGCTCGCCGTAACCCTCGTACGTCACCCCGTACCTGTCCATGAACTCGCGCCGCACCGCCCAGAACTGCGGCGCGTTCATCGGCCACGCCGTACCGTGACTCGCCGCGTCGACCTTGCCGTACCCCCGCCCCTTCTGCGTGGCGAACCAGGCCATCGTCGGCGCCAGGCCAGCGCCGGAAACGCCGCACACGGCGTCCAGGACCGTGCGGGTGACCGGGCCCCACTCCATGCCGTGCTCGGTCCCGGTGACCCGCCAGCCGTACGGCGCGAACCAGTCCTCGGGAGTTCCCGCCACCACGCTCGAGGCGGGCCGCGGGTCGATGCCGAAGTCGTTCCAGTCGACCATGAAGACCAGGTTGTCCAGGCCCAGGCCCCACGCGCTGTTCTTGGTCTCGTGCGCGGAACCAGGGGTCAGCCCGCCCTCCCCCTCGAACACGAACACCTTCACCTCGCCCGCGCCGGCCAGTTTCAAGGCGAGCGCCTCGCCGGCGGCGGGCGGCATGCCGTGGCCCGACGGCCCGGTGTTGAACTTCAGGAAGAGCGTCTTGCCCTCCATCTCGGCGTGCCCGGGCAGCCCGCCGTTGCGCCGGAGCCGCAGCAGCCACTCCCAGGTCAGCGCCCAGCGCCCGTCGTCGGGGAAGGCGAAAGCCTCCTCGCCGGTGCGCTCGTGCCGCGCCCTGATCGCCTCGTTGAGCACCGCGAGCGTGGCGTAGACCAGCGGCACCGTGTGGCCCGCCGACAGCACGAAGCGGTCGCCGAACCGGCGCCACGGCCGCAGCACGTCCCAGCGCATGGCCCCGGACAGCAGCAGGGCGAGCATCATGTGCACCTTGGACCGCGACCCGCCTGGGTGCCCGCTCTGCCGGTAGTTCAGCGACAGGTCGATGCACTCGTCGACAAGGTCCTTGATCACCTCGTAGCGGGAGAAGTCGGTCTGGGCCGCGGCGAACAGCCTCCCGGCATCCGACTCGCTCCCCGACCGCGCCGCGGGCAAGGGCCGCGCTCCACCGGACATCCAAGCACCTCCTTGTGCTGCACCGACATCTAGAGTGACGGTTTTAGGGGAGCAAGGGCAAGATCACGAAGATCACCCTTACCTCCAAAGAGTCACAGACTTATCATCGGGGCCATGACAGACATCAGGCTCGCAGATCGTATGGGCCGGCTCGGCACCGAGTCCGCCTTCGAGGTACTCGCCAGGGCCAAGGCCATGGAGGCGGCTGGCCACAAGATCATTCACCTGGAGATCGGCGAGCCTGACTTCCCGACCGCCCCGCACATCGTGGATGCCGCCGTCGAGGCGCTGCGGGAAGGCCACACCCACTACGTGCCCGCGCCGGGCATCCCGCCGCTGCGCGAGGCGGTCGCCGCCTTCCTCGAGAGCAACGGCCGGATGGAGACGACGCCGGATCGCGTCATCGTGACGCCTGGCGCCAAGCCGATCATGTTCTTCACCATCCTCGCCCTGGCCAACGAGGGCGACGAGGTGCTGTACCCGGACCCGGGCTTCCCGATGTACGAGTCGATCACCAACTTCGTCGGAGCGGTCCCCGTTCCCGTCCCGCTGCGCGAGAGCAACGGCTTCCGCATCGACACCGACGAACTCGCGGGACTCATCACCGACCGAACCAAGCTGCTCATCATCAACTCGCCGCACAACCCGTGCGGCAGTGCGCTGACCCGCGAGGACTGCGAGGCCATTGCAGACCTCGCGATCCGGCACGACCTGATCGTGCTCACCGACGAGGTGTACTGGGCGATCAGGTACGGTCCCGGCAGCGAGCCCGCACCGCCCTACGCCAGCGTGCTCGACGTCGACGGCATGGCTGACCGCACGATCCTGCTCGACGGGTGGTCCAAGACGTTCGCGATGACCGGTTGGCGGCTCGGCTTCGGCGTCTTCCCGCCCGCCCTGGTCGAGCCGGTCACCCGGCTGGCCATCAACTCGGTGTCGTGCACCTCGGCGTTCAGCCAGTACGCGGCGATTGCCGCGCTCGAGGGTCCGTGGCAGCCGGTCGACGACATGGTCGCGGAGTTCCGCCGCCGCAGGGACGTCATCGTCTCCGGCCTGAACGACATCCCGGGCATCAGCTGCCTGGAGCCGCAAGGCGCGTTCTACGTCTTCCCCAACATCACCGGCACCGGGCTGACCTCCGCGGAACTGCAGGCACGGCTGCTCGCCGACGCCGGCGTCGCCGCCCTCTCCGGCACCGCGTTCGGCCAGTACGGCGAGGGCTACCTGCGCTTCTCCTACGCGAACTCGGTGGAGAACATCCGCTCCGCGCTGGACGCCGTCCGGGCACAGCTCACCTAGAACACCTGGCAAGCCGAGCGACTTCAGACGACCTCGTCCTCGTCGTCGTCCGTGCTGAGGAACTCCACCGCCGCGGCGCCCATGGACAGATCCCCCGGCTGGAGCCCCTCGGCGGGGCCGGGGGCCACGGCATCCGGATTGATCTTCACGTACGGCGGCAACTGCGGCTCGGACCACACGACTCGCTTGCGCTTACCTGCGACCCACCGCCTAATCCTGACCATGCCCTCTCATTTACCCGCCACACCATCTCTAACCGTGGCAGGGCGGGCGGGTTGGGCCGCAGTGACCGGCTGCTGGATGTCGGTCTTGGCCACCGCCAGGTAGCCGACGAGCACAACCACGATAAGCGTCGCGGTCAGCGCCGTCGGGCCGTCGCCGAAGTTGATCCCGCTGATCGAGTGCGGCTTGCTGACGTAGTCGGCGAACGAGGCGCCAAGCGGACGGGTGACCACGTACGCGAACCAGAACGCCACCACCGCGTTCAGCCCGAAACCCCGCCACAAAACGGCGGGAATCAGGATCACGACGAAGAACATGATCCCGGACGCGAGGTAACCGAGGTGCACCGCCGTGGCGGTGAAGTCCCCGAGCGCGGTGCCAAGCGCGAAGGTCGCGAACACCACGCACCAGTAGTAGATCTCCCGCCTGGTCGTGAAGATGCTGTGAATCGAGAGGGTGTGCTCACTGCGATACCAGAGCCAGAAGACGACCGCGAGCACGATGGCCCACAGGGCCGTGGTACCCGCGTAGGGGATGCCCACGAACAGGTGCAAGGCGTCGGAGACACCGGTGCCGAAGATCGCGATGCCATAGGCGAGGAACCAGTACGCGGCGGCCGTGTACCGCCGCGTACTGAACTGCCACACCAGGCCGATGACCAGGATTCCGGCCTCTATGCAGCCAGCCGCAAGGCGGCTGCCCAGGTCCAGGGCCAGATAATCCGAGGTCGCCTCGCCGCCCGCCGTGGTGAGGATCTTGATCACCCAGAACAAGAAGGTGATCTCCGGCACCTTGGCGGCGACGGGCTCGGCGAAAATACCGCGTCTGTGGCTCGGCACGACATCAGGTCCCGTGGCTTGCGTACCGATGAGAGCCCGGGTCCGGGCGGGAGCCTTCGGCTTCCCGCACCGGAGCGATGTGCACCAGGCTGTTGTAGGTGACGAGGGCGATGGCCAGGTGCATGAGCATCAGCACCGCGACCGCCCGGCCCGGCGCGCCACGGACCAGGATGTAGATGTCAGGCAGCCACAGCACCAGCGTGACCAGGATGGCCTGCCGGAAGAACAGCCACCGCGGCGCCGAACTGATCCGGGTGACGATCGGCCACGCCAGGCACGCGATCAGCACCCCGATCACGGTCAGCTTGCCGTAGTCGGGAAACTGGAAATGGCCGTACCCCTTGGTCGAGGGGAAGACCGCCTGGCCGATGACGACCAGAAGCGCGTCGGCCGCCAGCGACCCAGCGATGGCGACCGCCGTCGCGGCCACTACCCGGGAACCCGGTGGCTGCCGGTGCGCTGGATCGAAGTCCACGCGGGCAAAGCCGAGCAAGCGGGCCAGCGACGGCGGCAGTCCTTGCGGCACGCGATCCTCCCTCACGCTCCTGACCAGACGCTATTGCGGGCCTGGCATCGAGCGGGATAGCCCACAGGAGGAAAAATGGCCGGTCAGGCTCATCCCCAGGTCGGACGGCGATCCGCGATCACGGCGGTACGCTGCGGGTAAGCGACCACGAAGGACGCGTAAGGCACCATGACCGACCTCACCGCCCCGCCAAGACCGCACTGGCCAGCACCGCAGGCGCCAGCACCGCAGGCGCCAGCACCGCAGGCGCCGGGATCGCACGCGGCGCTGCAGCCGCCCGACGAGATCACCCGCAGCCTGTTCGGCCGCGGCCGCAGCGTGGCCCGCACCTACTCGCTGGCCGTCGACGCCCTGATAGCGGCGCTGCTGCTCGCGCCGTCGACGCTGTGGCTCGTGCAGTCTCCCTTCGACGGCCCGCGTGCGCTCGCCGTGCAGACGGCGCTGATCGTGCCGCTCGCGGCCCGCAGGCGCTGGCCCGACGCGGTCTTCCTGCTGATGGGCGCGATCGCGTTCGCCCAGTGGCTGCTCGGCTTCCCGCTGCTTGGCGACGTGGCGCTGCTGGTCGCGCTGTACACGGTGGCAGCACACCGGTCGCGGATCCAGGCGCTGCTCGCGGCTTGCGTGCTCGAAGCCGGGGCCGTCATGGCAGCGGTCAGGTGGGAGCCGGCCGGCACGCTGCCGCGGTCGCTCGCATTCCTCACCGCCACCGTGGTGGCCGCGCTGTTCGCCGGCCTGACGGCCGCGTCCGGGAGCAAGTACCTGGCCTGGATGGAGGAGCGCGCCAGGCGGCTCGAGGTCGAGCGGGACCAGCAGGCCGTGATCGCCACCGCCGCCGAGAGGACGAGGATCGCCAGGGAACTGCACGACATCGTGTCGCACAACCTGTCGGTGGTGATCACCCTGGCCGACGCCGCGGCGGTGGTGAGCCGCGCCGACCCCGACCGAAGCACCGAGGCCATGACGGAGGTCTCCGAGGTCGGCCGCCACGCGCTGTCGGACATGCGCGCGATGCTCGGCGTGCTGCGCACCGAGGAGAAGCGCGCCGCCTCAAGCGCCCCGCTGCCGCCGCTGCCCGGCGTGGCCCAGCTCGACGCGCTCATCGACCGGGTCCGGGCGACCGGCCTGACGGTGGACCTAACGGTCGAGGGCACCCCGTTCCCGCTCGGCGCCGCCGCCGAGCTGACCGCCTACCGGATCGTCCAGGAGGCGCTGACCAACACGATCCGGCACGCCGCCGCCAGCCACGCCCAGGTCACGATCGCGTACGAGCATCCCAGGGTGCACGTGCGGGTCGCCGATGACGGCACCGCGGCCCGGGCGGAAGCCCCCGGCGCCCCGGCGGCCGCGCACCGCGGTCACGGCATCGACGGCATGCGCGAGCGGGCGGGC
>JASHTQ010000589.1 GCA_030040475.1 Streptosporangiaceae bacterium | reverse complement strand
GCCGAGGCGGCGTTCTGGCTGCGCGGCGGCCGCTCTGCTCGCGGCGCGATGCTGGACCCCTGTGGTGACGGCAAAGGCAGGTTGATCGCTCACTGTCGGCTCCTCACGAGTAGAACACCCACCGGCGGGAGATCCGGAACTGCAGGAACGTCGCGACGAGCACCACGATGAACAAGATCACCGAGATGGCCGAGGCGTAGCCGAACCGCAGGTTCTGGAAGGCCTGCTCGTAGATGTCAAGCACCACGGTCTGGGTGGCGTTGCCCGGCCCGCCGTTGGTCAGGACGTACGGCTGGTCGAACAGCTGGAGCTGGTTGATGACGCCGACGGTCACGGTGAACAGGATCGACGGGCTGATCATCGGCAGGGTGATCTTGCGGAACACCCGCCAGCCGCCGGCCCCGTCCACCCGCGCGGCCTCGGTGAGCTCCTTGGGCACCGCGCCGAGCGCGGCGGAGAACACGATGAACGTGAAGCCGAGCTGCTGCCAGGTCACCACGATCATGACCGTGAAGATCGCGCCCCAGGTCGAGTCCAGCCAGGACACCTGCGGCAGCCCGATCAGGCCCAGGTAGTAGTTGAGCACGCCGAACTGGCTGTCGAAGATGTAGCTCATCACGATCGAGACCGAGGCGCCCGACACAAGCAGCGGCACGAAGAACGCCGCCCGGTACAGCGACCTGGCCCAGCCGGTGCGCCGCTGCACCGCCGCCGCCAGGGCCAGGCCGACCACCACCTGGGCGATCGCGATGCCCACGGTCAAGATGATCGTGACCAGGAAGGCGTGCTGGGCGTTGCTGTCGTGCAGCAGCGCCCCGTAGTTGGCCAGGCCCACCCACCTGGTCGGCGAGATGATGCTGTAGTTGAACAGGCTGAGCACGAACGAGCCGACGATCGGCACCGCGGTGAACAGGCCCACGCCGAGGATGGTCGGCAGGATCAGCAGCCAGGCGAACCGGGTCTCCCGGCGCCGGTGCAGGTCGGTCCCGGTCTTGGTGGTCTTGGCGCCGGCGGTCCGGGCTTGGCGCCGCGGGAGTGCGAGAGCCATGGTCCTCCCTCAGGTCCTCAGGTCCTCAGGTCGCAGGGGCGGAGACGAAGGCCTCCAGGTCGCCCTGCAGCCCGTCGAGCGCTGGCTTGGCCGAGCCTGCCGCCATCGCCTGCGTGGTGCGGGCCGCGAACGCCGTGGCCAGCTCCTGGTAGTACGGCGGAGCCGGGATCGGCGTGGTGTTGGGGAACTTGTCGAGGGTGCCGTAGAACACCGGCCAGTGCGCCGGCCCTGTGGGCGCGTACCTGGCGGCGGTCATCATCGACCGGCGGGTCGGCGTGCTGGTGTTCCCGGCGATCAGCGCGCCGAGCGCGTCCGGCTCGGTCAGCGACTTCATGAACTCCCAGGCGATCTCCTTGACCGGGGAGGTCTTGAGCATCGCGTACCCGGCGTCGCCGAGCAGGTGCTTTTGCACCGACCAGGCAGGGAAGTACTGCACGTCGTACTGGTGCGGCGTCATCCCCGCCGCGTGCAGCCCGCCGGCCCAGAACCCGCCGCCGATCGTCATCGCGATGTGGTTGCTGGCGAACAGGCCCTGCAGCGTCCCGCCGCCGCCGACGTCGGGCGAGGCCGACAGCCTGGCGTTCTTCAGGTCGATCATGTACTGCAGCGCGTCGACCACGGCCGGGTCGTTCGCGGTCGGCGCGCCCCAGTGCCAGCCGCCCATGCGCCCCTTCGCCGCCGGGTCATCGGGATAGAAGGTGTCCCACATCCAGCTGCCGCCCGGCCACCGGCCCTCGGTGAGCAGGTTGGCGTTGTTGGCGTACATCCACGAGGTCCAGCTGCCCCACAGCCGCACCACCCAGTCCCACGCGACGGCGTCCTGCGCGGTGGCCCACTTCTCGGCCAGGTTGTAGAAGTCGTCCTTGGTCCAGTTGTCCGCGGGGTAGCTGGCGCCCGCCTTGTCCATCAGCACCGTGTCGAAGAACATGTTGCCGCAGTTGAAGTCGGTGGGCAGCACGTACAGGTCGCCCTGGTACATCATCGACTCGACGAGGACCGGGTGGACGTCGGAGAAGAACCCCTGCAGGCTCGCCTTGTCCCGCATCACGTAGTCGTTCAGCGGCTGCGCGATGCCCTTGCCCGCGAACAGCTGCAGGCCCTCGGTCGCCACCGTCGTCAGGTCGGGCGCGAGCCCGCCCGCGATGAGCGTCAGGACCTTCGCGAAGTAGTCGTCCCAGTCGGTGCCGTTGATCGCCATGATGCTCAGCTGCACCTTGGGGTGCTTGGCGAGGAACGGGATCCCGACCGCCTGCTTGATCGCCGCCGCCGCGGCCTGCGTTCCGTTGACCGCGATCACGAGGGAGTTCGGCGACCGGTCGGCGGCGCATCCGGCCAGGCCGAGTGACGCCAGGCCGGCCGCGGCGCTCGCGCCGACCAGGAAGCAGCGCCTGGAGATCAGGCGGTCGTGATCGCCTGCACGTGTCGTCCGCATCACATCCAGTCCTCCATCGAGGCCAGGTGTATCGTTACACTGATTAGTGCATCGTTACACTAATGGGGCGGGCCGTCAAGAGCCCGCCGCGACCGCGCGTAAGGCGTGGATGTCGCAGCCAGGTAGCTCTATGTGCATGGCAGGCACATCCACATCGAATGTTTTGGGAGCGGTGGGTCTGGTGTGGCTAAGGGGGCCATTGGTGCCTGCACGGCGGTCGCGGAAGGGTTGAGAGTCACCTGGCGGCCCCGGCGAGCTGCCCCCGGCCGATTCCGGCGAGCGGGCCCCGGCCGGCCCCGGCGAGATGACCCCGGCCGACGGCCCTGGCCGACTGCCACGGCTGGCGGCTGGCGCTCTGCGGGCGGCGGGGAGTGTGCGGGCAGACAGTAGTCGCGGGCGGGGGCGGGTAATGGCTGGCTGCAGGCCGACCCAGGTCTGCGGCTTGACCAGTTTACCACTATATCGATAGGATAACTCAACTATCAGAATGAGAGCGGGTATTCCGGACGGCCGGAGCGGGGCTGGTTACCGCTCCGGCTGCGCCGCTCTGCAATCCGGGGGCAATCCCCCGGGCGGGCCGAGGAGGAAGCCGGGCTATGGAGATCGATCCGCGCGGTCCGCGCTTCGCTGCCCTGGTCACGACAGTGGTGCTCGCGGTGGTCCTGATCACCGGCAGCGGCTGGCTGCTGGCCGCCCAGGCGGTGGTCTTCGCCATCGGGGCCGGCTTCGGGCTGCGGTACTCGCCCTACGGCCTGCTCTACCGGTGGCTGATCCGGCCTCGGCTCGGCCCGCCGGGCGAGCTCGAGGCCGAGGCGCCGCCGCGGTTCGCCCAGGGCGTCGGGCTCGTGTTCGCCGCGGCCGGGACGGGCGGCTACCTGGCGGGCGTGACCTGGCTGGGCGTCGTGGCCACCGCGGCAGCGCTGATCGCGGCGTTCCTGAACGGGGCCTTCGGGTTCTGCCTGGGCTGCGAAATGTACCTGCGCATCCGACGAATCTGGCCGGGCCGCCAGGCCCTGGTACCGGCCGGCGCTGACAAGGAGGTCTGAGCAATGAGCCGAACCGACGTGCTGGTGGACGCCGACTGGGTGCAAGCGCACTCCGCCGACGACCGCGTGGTGCTTGTCGAGGTCGACGAGGACACCACCGCCTACGACAAGGGCCACATCAAGGGCGCGGTCAAGATCGACTGGAAGAAGGACCTGCAGGACCCGGTCCGGCGCGACTTCGTGGACCGGGCCGGATTCGAGGCCCTGCTGTCCGAGCGGGGCATCGCCAACGACGACACGGTGATCTTGTACGGCGGGAACAACAACTGGTTCGCGGCGTACGCGTACTGGTACTTCAAGCTGTACGGGCACGACCGGGTCAAGCTGCTCGACGGCGGCAGGAAGAAGTGGGAGCTGGACTCGCGCGAGGTGGTGACCGAGGTCCCCGACCGGCCCCGCACCAGCTACCACGCGCAGGAGCAGGATCCCGCGATCCGGGCACACCGGGACGAGGTGATCGCGGCGATCGGGCAGCTGAACCTGGTCGACGTCAGGTCACCCGACGAGTTCGCCGGCCGCCTCCTCGCCCCGGCGCACCTGCCCCAGGAGCAGGCGCAGCGCGGCGGGCACATCCCCGGCGCGAAGAACGTGCCGTGGTCCAAGGCGGCCGCCGAGGACGGGACGTTCAAGCCGGACGACGAGCTGCACGCCCTGTACGCCGACCAGGCCGGGCTCGACTTCGGCCGGGACACCATCGCGTACTGCCGGATCGGCGAGCGCTCCGCGCATACCTGGTTTGTCCTGCACGAGCTGCTCGGCCTGCCCAACGTCAAGAACTACGACGGGTCCTGGACCGAGTACGGGTCGCTGGTGGGCGTCCCGATAGCGGTGGGCGACCAGTAGGCCGTTCTGCTGAGCCGACGGCTCCGGGGACCAGCCGGTCGCCGGAGCCGTCGGGATCCATGGGCAGCTAGGACTGGCAGGTCAGGCACGGCGACATGTACGACCACGGGCTCACGCTCCCGTTCGCGACGGCCCGGACGGCGAACTCGTAAAGGTGACCGGCCAGAAGACCGTCTATCTGGGTCGAGTTCTGGCTGGTATCGGAGTCCAGCAGCTGCCACTGCCCTCCGTCGACGTTGCCCCACAGGTCATACTCAACGCCGGTGTAGGAAGCCTGCCAGTCAATGTCGATCGTCCCGGTGCCAACCCATGACCAGGTCAGGCTGGTGATGACCAGCGGAGTGGTGGCGAGCTGCTCGTTGCCGGCCAGGTACTGGTAGATGCTCGAGACCAGGCCGTCGGCCTGGTAGCCATTGAGCGGAGTGCAGGTCTTGGTCACCTGCGCGACCACCCCGTTCAGGGCGGGCAGCGACTGCAGGTCGGCCTCGGGCAGGAGGGACTGGATGTCCTGAACGGGGCTGGAGTTCCGTGAGCCATGCAGGTCCGCGCACAAGTCGTTCACCAGCGTCCCGACCGAGCCGCCGGAAACCTGGAATCCCAGATTGTCCAGCTGGGTCGCGATGCTGCCGTCGGCCGCCGAGGACAGGCTCTGGAAATGGGCGATGGTCGCCACGGTGGGCTGCCGGGGGCTCGAGCCGAAGAATCTCTGCACGACGGTAACCGCGCGGGACAGCAGCGAATCGCAGTTGTCGAGCACCGCGGTGACGACGATGTCGGTGGGCAGGCCGCCTGCCCACGTGTCGTCGGAGATCTTTTCCAGCAGGTCCGTCGCGGCGGTGGCGATCGGGTCGGTCTGCAGGATCTGGCAGAACGCCTTGACGTCGCTTGAGGAGCTGTTGTGGCATGCGGTCAGCGGGACCAGGGCGCAGATGACGGCCACCACGCTGACCGCGCGGCTCAGCAGGCCAGGCCGCGCGGGCAGCGGCCGGCGCCGGTTAACCGGGAGCATTAATCTGCCCGCGACAGGCCGCGACACGGCAGCACCCCCTCCTCAGCGAGCCGTCCCCGATAGGGCGTCTGGCAGGCGTAACGGTGATGCTGGCAGAAAGATTAACACCGTGGCCATGGCGATGGAATGGTGCCAGCCCGGCAGCGCAGGAACCCGCGGGCGAGCCTTTGTCACAGCGTGAACGAGGAGCCCGCCTGGGCGCTGATGGAGGAGCCCGGCCGTGGATCGGCCATCGCGCGAGTCGCGGTAACCGCATAGCCGAGGACGAGGAACGCCACCGCGGCCAGCGCGATGAAAATGGCGCCGCGCCCGTGCCCGGTGGCATCGGAAAAGGCGGTGAGGACGCCCGCTATGCCGAGCTCGGCGCCGAGCCCGAACATCGTGAAGAAATTGACGATAAGGATGATCTTCAAGTTGGCGACAATGAGGTTCGTGCCCTGTGGCGCCAGGATTTGCCGCAGCCTGGGCAATTCGTAGGACCGTTGCCGCGGCGCCGAAACCCAGGCGCCCTCGGGGAGGCTGATGTCGGCGCCGCCGGTCACGGTTACCTTTGCGCCGCCCGGCACGTCGATCAGCGCCGGCGGCGTAATCGGCGCATCTGGCGCATCGGGTGCCGACGGTACGAGCTGAACGAGCTGGGCGTCCTTCAGGCGTTGCGCGGGCGGTTCCAGCGGCTTTTCGGGCGCCGGCGGCTGCGTCAGCACGTCGCTGGCCTGAATGGTCCATGTTCCCGCGGGCCCGCTGACCCATATCGAGCTGCCGGGCAGTACGCCGATGTCCGCGCTGCCCGAGTACGCCACCGTGGCGGACAGCGCCGCGGCGGCGGCGGGCGCCAGGGCGCCGACCTTCCCGGTCGCGGCGTCTTTCAGCGCCGGGCCGATCGCCGCCATGCCTTCCGCGCGTATCGCCGCCATGCCTCCCGCGCCTGTTGCCGACGGGACGGTATCCCCGGGAGCATCCGCGGCCTCCTTGATGGCCTTGTCCGCGGCTTTCCGGACATCTTCCGTGGCGACCGCGTCCTCGACCGGCCCGACGATCGCGTCCGCTGGCTGGCCGGCCCCCAGAACGTCCCGCTGCGTGACCGCCTGCGCAACGGCCCGCTGGATGGCCGTGCCGAGCGCCTCGATGCTGGCCGGCACCCCGACCGCAGCTGCCCGTGCCGATTCTTCCGCGGCGTCCGTCATGGCCGCCCGCATGCCGGTGCGAACGGCTGCCGCGAGGTCGGCCTTGTCGAGGGTGATTGCGCCATCGATCACGCCCGCCTGACCGATGAACTCGACGAACGTGGCAATGGGTCGATCAGCCGCTGCGTTGACCGCGTCGTCGATCACCAGCTCGAACTCGCTCGCCAGACTGCCGGCCGGCGCGTAGACGCCTGCCCGCGTCACCGCCTGCTCGACGGCCGCCTCCACCGCTCGTGCCCTCGTGCCGGCCGGTGCCTGGGCGGCGGCCACTACGCTCGCGTGCGCGATCGCCCGGGCGAGGACGAGCGCGACCTCCCGCTCCGCCGCCCGGACGCATGCCCGCACGATCTTCGCGACGCCGACCTGAACCTGGATCTCGGCGCCCGGCGGGAGCTGGTACGTCCCGCCTGCCCGCACCGTTGCCCAGTGGCCGGAGACGTCCCGCACGGTCGTGTCGCCGGCCATCGTGATGCTCGCCCCCGATGGGACCGAGATGCTCGCCGCCCGCAGGCCAGGCAGGGCGACCGTCGCGTCGGCCGGCAGGCCGGTGTTGCCCGCGGTGAACCACGAGTAGAGGATGCCGAAGACCACCGGCGCCGCCGCGACGAAAAAGCCGGCCGCGATATTCACGATCGAGAATCGGTCAAGCGCCACTCCGGGAATCAGCGAGCTCACTGCGGTCGTCGCGCCCAGCACGGCGGTGATCACGACCAACCCGGTGGAGATGTTCGTCGCCCAGCTGTCATTGGCCGTCCACGCGCCGGAGCCGACGATCGGACGGTGCAGCCAGTCCCGGACCCTGCCGAAGCTCCGCTTGTTCTTCCGGTCATTCCGCCGCACGAACACGACGGAGAGAAAAAGGCACAGGACGGCAAATGCCCCGCCGCAGCTGGCCGGTATTCCCAGGTAATCGGTCAGGGTCACGTCGCGACTCACGGTGAGCACGACCGCCGTTGACGTCTCGTGCTGATCGATGATCAGTGTCGCCGTCTGCGGCACCTGGCTGAGGCCGCCGAAGGTAACCATCACCTGGCAGGAGCTTCCGAAAGGCGGCGGTCCCGTCGCGGTATCGGTCGTGGTGACCGACTGACGGGGCGTCCCGTGAAGAACTCGGGAGGGGACGGTCGTGACCAGCCAGTAACCGGCCTTCGTCGCCTCACCGCACGCCGGAACGTCGTCATTGACGAGCACCGTCGTCTCCCAGTCATCCGACCCGACCTGCCGCAGGACCGGGCTCGGCGCTCCGGCCCCTGGCAAGGCGACAGAGGGAGTAGGAGAAGGCGACGGAGGGGCAGACGACGAACGCGAAGGCGAAGGCGAAGGCGAGGCGGACGCAGACGGAGAAGCAGACGCCGAGGACGTAGCCGTGCCCACGTGACCGGCGGCGCTCACGCCGGTGCCGCCGCCGAGCAAAACAGCCGCCATAAGCGGCGTGACCCCCCACAGATTCATAATGAATCAGCCTTCATGGTCCAAAATCGCTGCCTCGCAGGATCCCAGGGCCGGCCGGCCCGGTCAAGCCCCGAACTCCGGGGGGCGCAGCCGGATCTCAATTATCCCTCGGATCGCCGCAGACAATCCGGTACGGTACCTTCTTCCGGGACGCTCCTTCGTCCGTGGCTCAACTTACCGGCACTATTGACTAAAGCATGCAAACGCCGATTCGGATTACTCGAGATGCCATTCCTCCGGGGGCACCCGGACCAGTTCGGCGCCCGGGTGCTCCCGGCACGAGCCCGGCACGAGCCCGGCACGAGCCGGGGCGCGCCGCCGGCCGACCGCAGCGTGGCGGCCAGCCGACGTGGGCCGGGCCCGATCGCGCCGGGTGGCTTCGGCTGACCGGTGCGGAACAGGTCGTCACGGCATGAAGTAATGTCTATAATGTCAATGGTTTTAATAGGAATCAAACGGTGCCTGACCGAGCAGTGCCTGGAGATGGGATGCCACCAGAGCCCGCAGCCGGAACGCCGAGCGCGGCCGCAGGACCAGCGCCGAACACGGCCGGAGCGCCCAACGCAACTGGAGCGCCGGCGGCGCTGCGGTTCCACTGGTTCTTGCCGACTAACGGGGACGGGCGGGACATCGTGGGCGGGGGGCACGGTGTCGCGACCGCGTCGGCGGGCGCGATCCGGGCCGCGTCGCTCGGGTACCTGGGCCAGATCGCGCGGGCCGCCGAACAACTCGGCTTCGAGGGGGCGCTGACCCCGACCGGGGCGTGGTGCGAGGACGCCTGGCTGGCCACGGCGATGCTGGCCGAGGCGACGCAGCGGCTGAAGTTCCTCGTCGCGTTCCGCCCCGGCTTCATCTCCCCCACGCTGGCCGCCCAGATGGCGGTCACCTTCCAGCGGTACTCCGGCGGGCGCCTGCTGCTCAACGTGGTGACCGGCGGCGAGTCCGCCGAGCAGCGGGCCTACGGCGACTTCCTCGGCAAGGCCGAGCGCTACCAGCGGTGCGACGAGTTCCTCGACATCGTCACCCGGCTGTGGCGCGGCGAGGTCGTCGACCACGACGGCCGCCACCTGCGGGTCGCGGGCGCCCGGCTGGCCAGGCGGCCGGACCCGGTGCCGTCGCTGTACTTCGGCGGCTCGTCGGCCGAGGCGGGCCCGGTCGCGGCCAGGCACGCCGACGTCTACCTGACCTGGGGCGAGCCGCCGGCCGCCGTCGACGCCAAGCTGCGCTGGATAGACCGGCTGGCCGGGGAGGCCGGGCGGACGCTGCGGTACGGGATCCGGCTGCACGTCATCACCAGGGACACCGCGCACGAGGCGTGGCTGCAGGCCAACCGGCTGATCAGCGGGCTCGACGAGGCGATGGTGCGCGAGGTACAGGAGGGGCTGGCGGCCAGCGAGTCCGAGGGGCAGCGCCGGATGCGCGAGCTGCACGGCGGCACCGCGGACGACCTGGAGGTCTCGCCGAACCTGTGGGCGGGCATCGGCCTGCTGCGCGGCGGCGCGGCCACCGCGCTGGTCGGCAGCCACGCCGAGGTCGCCGACCGGATCGAGGAGTACGCCGCGCTCGGCATCTCGGAGTTCATCCTGTCCGGGTACCCGCACCTGGAGGAGGCCTACTGGTTCGGCGAGGGCGTGCTGCCCCTCCTTCGCCGCCGCGGCCGCTGGCAGCACCCCGCGCCGGCCGGCGACGACGACAACGGGGCGGTCCCGTTCGCGCCCGCGTCAGCTCCCGTCCACCCCGCCGCCGTATCGTAGTGCCTTTTACGCCGAACGGGCGGTGGTATCACTCCCCCGCCAGCTCACCGGAATCCGGAGGTAGACCCCCATGCGGATAGCCGTGGTCACCGGCAACCCGAAGCCCGCCTCGCGCACCCACGGGGTCGCCCTTGCGGTGGCCGACGCCCTGTCCGGGTTGCTGCGCCCGCCCGGCAGCGCGGGTGCGCCCGGCGCGTCGCTCGAGGTCGACCTGGCCGGGCACGCGGCCGGGCTGTTCGACCCGGCGGACGCCGAGCTGTCCCGGCTGACCGCCGAGGTCGCCGCGGCGGACATCGCCATCTTCGCCTCGCCGACGTACAAGGCCTCCTACACCGGGATGCTGAAGGCGTTCCTTGACCGCTACGGCGGCAACGGCCTGGCCGGGACGGTGGCGGTACCCGTCATGACCGGCGGCTGGCCGGGCCACCTGCTCGCGGTCGAGGTGCACCTGCGCCCGGTCCTCGTCGAGCTCGGCGCGACGGTGCCGGCCCGCGGCCTGTACGTCACCGAGCCCGAGTTCGCCGAGCTCGACGCCAAGGTGGCCGGCTGGGCCGCCACCGCGGTCCCGCTGATCGGTGCCGCGCTCGCCGGTTACGAGGCCAGCGAGGTATAGCCGCCGCGGTAGAAGACGAGCGGGGCCGCCGGGCTCGAGCTGGTCTGGATGTGCCGGACCCGGCCGACGACTATCTCGTGGTCGCCGCCTGGCAGCCGGTGCTCCACCGTGCACTCGAGCACGGCCAGCACGCCGTCGAGCCGCGGAGCGCCGGTCGGCCCGTGCCGGTGCCGGACCCCGTGCCAGGCCGCGGCCACCCCGCGGCGGGCGAAGTTCACCGACAGCTGGCGCTGCTCGGCGGTCAGCACGTTGACCACGAACGCGCCGTGGCCGCGGATCGCGTGCAGCGTCAGGCTGCCGAGGTCGAAGCAGACCAGGATCAGCGGCGGGTCGAGCGACAGCGAGGTGACGGCGCTTGCCGTGGTGCCCACCGGCAGGCCGTCGGCGTCGAGGGACGTGACCACCGCGACCCCGGTCGCGAAGTGGCCCATGGCGTGCCGGAACTCCTCGGCCGTGACCTCCGCGCCGCAGGCCAGGCCGTGCCCCGTGGTCATGCTCAGTTCTGCCCGTGGTTGGGTGGCGGCGCCGCGTCGAGCAGGTGGCGGTACGTGCGCGCCGCCGGGCCATGGCCGCCGTGGGTGCTCGTGCCGGGCCAGCGGCGGCCCAGGTCATGGCGCTCGTCGGCGGCACCGGCGCCGACGAGCCAGAACAGGTCGGCGGCCACCTCCGCGGCCACGTCACTGCCGAACGCCTTGGCCTCGGCGACCGCGCTCGAGCCCCGGGCCGCCTCGGCCGCGTCGCGGGGCACCCGGCCGACCTCGTCCAGGGTGGCCGCGGCGGATGCCAGCAAGGCCTCGGCCACGCGCACCCTGGCGGCCAGCTGGCCGTACCGGTGGGTGCTGTCCCGGTTCGCCGAGGCCCGGGCGAACTCTCCCGCTTCCTGCAGCGCGCCGCCGGCGATGCCGACCACGATCGCCGCGTGCACCAGCTGGCTGCGCGCGCCGAACTGCTGCGGCGCCCCGAACGCCCGGTAGTACGGAACGACCAGGCACGGGTCGATCGCCACGTCGTCGAACCTGGCGCCGCCGCTGACCGCGGCGCGCTGGCCCATCGCGTTCCAGTCCTCGTCCAGGTGCACGCCCGGCGCGTCGCGTTCGACGAACGCGAGCACCAGCCGGCCGGCATCGTCCAGCGCGGTGACGCCGATCCAGCGGGCGGTCGGCGCGCCGGTGCACCCGTACTTGCGGCCGGACAGCCGCGTCCCTGTCCCGCTGCCCGACAGCCTGGTGTTCAGGTCCCTGGCGGGCCTGCCGCCGCGTTCGGCCATCGCGTTGCCCAGCCTCGCGCCCGCCAGCACCGCGGTCAGCAGGCGGTGCCGCTGTGACGGCGTGCCGAGCACCGCGAGCACGTCCACGAGCAGGAAGTGGCCCTGCGGCACCTGCGCGATCGCGGGATCGGCGCCGGCGATCGCGCGCACGACCTCGGCGAGCACCGAGGCCGGCACGTCGGCGCCGCCGTACCGGTGCGGCACCGTGATGCCCAGCAGGCCGCTGGCATCCAGCGCCGTGAGCTCCCGGGCGAGCACGGCCCCCGAGCGGTCCCGCCCGATCGCTCCGCCGGCGATCGAGCGGGCGAACTCGCGCGCCACCCGGACCGCCGCCGCGCCAGAACCGAGCACGGGAACGTCCGCCGTCACTACCCCGGCGGCGGTCCCGGCCGGCCGG
>JASHTQ010000071.1 GCA_030040475.1 Streptosporangiaceae bacterium | reverse complement strand
AGATGCCGGCCGAGCACCCGGTACACCGGCTCGCGGTGCCTGATGTCGGTGAGGTAGACGGTGCAGCTGACCACGTGCTCGACGGCCGCGCCCGCCTCGGCCAGCAGCGTCCCGACGTTCGCCATCACCTGCTCGGCCTGGGCGGCGGGGTTGCCGACGTGCACGCTCTGGCCGGTGTCCAGGTCCTGCGGCACCTGGCCGCGCAGGTAGACGGTGTTGCCTGCGACGACCGCCTGGCACAGGTCGTTGTCGAGGTGCTGCTCCGGATAGCTGTCGGCGGTGTTGAACGGCCGGATCCGCAGGTGGCCGCCGGCGGTGATCGGCTCCCTCATTTGCGCACCGCCTCCGCGACGCCCGAGTACCTGGACACCAGGTCCAGCGGCCCGCTGAAGTCGTAGTTGTTGTAGACGGCGAGCAGGTGCGAGAACGGCGGCGACTGCGCGAACAGCTGGAACGTCAGCCGGTGCCCGGCGTAGTCGGAGTTGAGCAGGTCACGGGCCAGCGCGAAGAGCTTGCGCCGCTCCTCGGCGGGGATCTCCCCTACGCGGAAGTACTTCCGCAGCCACTCGCCGGCGCCCGGGGTGTCGAACATGGCCTTGCTCGGCATCAGGCTGACCTGGCAGCCGCACAGGTCGCGCAGGATGTGCATGACCCCGGGCAGCTGGGTGGAGGCGAAGACCCGGCCGGCGTACATCATCTGCTGGTTCGGCATCAGCAGCCCGCCCGGGCTCGGCTCGGCGAGCTCGATCGCCGCGGTCAGGTGCGCGTTGACGCCCTCGCGGTAGCAGGCGATCTGCGCGATCTTCTCGCGCACGCCCTGGTGCATGGTGACGCCTGTGGACCTGGCGCTGGCGTAGGCGACGCCGAGGAGGAAGTCGGCGAACCGCGCGTAGCGCTGGACGTACGGGAAGATGCTGTAGCGGTGCAGGGTCGCGCGGATGAACGCCGCCGCCTTGGTGTGCCGGTAGAAGAAGACGTTCTCCCAGGGGATCTCCACGTTGTCGAAGACGATCATGGTGTCGATCTCGTCGTACCGGCTGGTCAGCGGGTAATCGTCGGGGGAGCGCCCGGCCGCGAAGGCGGACCGGCAGATGTGCTTGATGCCGGGCGCGCCCATGTCGGCGAGGAAGCCGACCGCGTAGTCGGACAGCACCTCGTTGTTCCACTCGCCGATGGTCGGCTTCACGAACGCCTGGTTGGCGTAGGCCGCCGCGGTCTCGAACTTGGCGCCGCGCACCACGATGCCGTTGTCGGTCTCGCCGACGACGTGCAGCAGCACGTCGGGATCCTGGTCCTGCGGCCGCATCGAGCGGTTGCCCTTGGGGTCGGTGTTTGCCGAGACGTGGAACGGGTCGAGCAGCTGCGCGCGCCGGACGTGATGGGCGATGTTCGCGGAGAACGCCGGGTTGATCTCGGTCAGCACGTCCTGCCCGTCGAACAGCGACCACATCTCACCGACCGTCTCGTCGCCCACCCGGGTGACCACGCCGCCGGCGTCGTCCAGGATCGTGTCGACCGACGCCCGCTTGGCCCGCCAGTCCTCGCGGGTGCGCGGCGGCCGCGAGCTGGTCGCGCACCGCTCCGCCGTCTGCTCGTCGACGTAGGTCAGCAGGCCGGCGGTGCCCGCCTCGTGGCCGAGGTCGTAGATCCGCGCGCGCACGTTCACCATCGGCGCGAACGCCGGGTGCGTGGCCACGTCCTGCACCCGCTCACCGTCGATCCACACCTCCCTGCCGTCGCGCAGCGATTCGACGTAGTCCTTGCCTGTCCTCAGCATTCCTCGCTCCTCGACTCGTGGCGGAGTCGGATCAGCGTACCATTTTATTAGTCCATCGGTATACTCAATTGGCATGGCGAATGAAGCTCAGGACCGGCCGTCCGGTGACGTGGGCGAGGTCATCGCGGCGAACCTGCACCGGCTGCGCACCGCCCGCCGGATGTCGCTGGCCACCCTGGCGGCCCGGGCGGACGTCGCGAAGGCCACGCTGGCGAACCTGGAGCAGGGCCGTGGCAATCCGACCATCGAGACGCTGTGGTCGCTGGCGCTCGGGCTCGGCGTGGCATTCAGCGACCTGCTCGAGGACCGGCGCGAGACCGCCACGGTCGTGGTCAGGGCGCAGCAGGGCGCGCGGGTGCGCGGGTCGGCTCAGGGCGGGAAGCTCGACCTGAGGCTGCTCGACCGGATCGAGCGCGGCGGCCTGGTCGAGGTCTTCGACATGTTCCTGCCCGCCGGGGCCGAGCACCTCGGCAGCCCGCACGGCAGCGGCGTGGTCGAGCGGGTGCTCGTGCACGCGGGGACGATCACGGTCGGCCCGGCCGACGAGCCGCTGACCCTCGGACCCGGCGACTTCGCCAGGTACGCAGGCGACCGGCCGCACGTCTACCGGGCCGCGGCGGACGACTGCCGCGGCGTCCTGCTTGTCGGCTACCCGCCCGCGTGAGCCCGCGCCGCGGAGCGCCCCTTACCGCTGCGGCAGCCACTCCTGCAGGTGCTGCCAGGAATCGTGCGGGTCGTAGCGCCCCCGGTGCACGGCGACCTTCGCGAACCGGGCGTCGCCGACCAGGCGGATCACCGGCCCGTCGGCGTCCGCGGCGTCCTTGCGGCCGTAGATGGCCCGCTTGGCGAACAGCGCGCCGCCCTCGTCGATCACGTGCGCCCCTTCCGGGACCGTGATGATCAGCTTGCCGCAGAAGGCGTCGATCTCCAGCGTGATCTCGCGGCCCGGCAGCACCGCCTCGGACAGGTTGACGATCAGCGCGCCGAAGCGCGAGGTCAGCCTGGTGCGCCGGCCGGCCACCCAGCGCCCGGACCGGATCACCTTGCTGAACCTGGCGGAGACCTCGGCCCGGTCCGCCACCCCCACGCTGGCCGCCGCGGCCTCGGCGGGCAGGTCGCGGGTGAGCGGGGCAAGCTCGCCGAGGGTCTTGGCGGCGTAGACGGCGTCGAGCCGCTCCGCGTGCTCGGTCGAGGTCAGCCGGCCCGTGGCCAGCGCGCTGCTGAGCACGGCCGCCGCGGCGTCCCGGTCGGCGTCGGAGGCGCGCAGCTCAAGCTGTGCCTGGTCGCGGGCGTCAGTCATGACCTCATCGTAACGGTAAACCGGGCCAAACGCGATATGTCTCGTCGCTTTTCCTCGAGGTGCCCGGGACACAGTAACGTGGGGTTCCGTGACCGCGGTCCTTGATCATCTCGCCATCGGCACGTCGGTACCTGCCGACGGCTGGGAACTGTTCGGCGGGGTGCTCGGCGGGCGGTGGGCCTACGGCAGCGACTCCGCCGGATTCTGGTGGGGCCAGCTGGAATTCGCCGCCGGCCCCAAGATCGAGCTGCTGACGCCCAACGACACGGCGGGCGACGGCTTCCTCGACCGGTTCCTCGCCGCCCGCGGCGCGGGACCGCACCACCTCAACTTCGCGGTCACCGACATCGAGGGCACGCTGGCAAGGATCCGGGCGTCTGGCATCGAGCCTGTCGGCGTCAACCTGGCCGACCCGGACTGGAAAGAGGCCTTCCTGCACCCGCGCAGCGCGCACGGCATCGTCATCCAGGTCGCCCAGCAGGACGGCCCGGCGCCGCTGTGCGCACCGCCGGCCGAGCTCCCCGAGCCGGGCCCGGCAACGCGCCTGGACCTCATCGAGCACCACGTCGCCGACCTCGACGGCGCGGTGCGGCTGCTGCGGGACGTCCTCGACGGCCAGCTCGCCGCCGCAGACGCGAGGACCGCGGAGCTGGCCTGGCCCGGCGGCAAGCGGATCAGGCTGGTGCGCGAGGACAACCTGCCGAACGGCGGCGCCCTGCACCGCATCCGCTTCGCCCGCGCCGCCGGCGCGTTCACCGCCCGCGACCGCGACCGCACCGCCCTCCTAGCCAAGCGCCTAGGCACCACCGTCGCCCTCGCCGCCGCCCCCGCCGTAGGCGGCGCGGGCGGCGGCGCGCCGGAATGAAACCCGCGATTCACTACCTCAGAAGGTGCTGAAAGCCCGGTTTCATTGCGCCTGGGACGGCGCGACCCCTGCTTCAGCTGACGCTCTTGATTTGCCAGACGCCGATCGCGGCCGCGATGCCGACGAGCGCGGTCGCCCCGAACAGGGCCGGGTAGCCGGACAGCGACACCAGGAGGGCCGCGATCAGCGGGCCGATGGCGTACGGGCAGACGATGGCGATGTTGATGATGCCGAGGTCCTTGGCGCGGTCGGCGGCCTTCGGCAGCACCTGGGTGATCAGCGCCTGGTCGACCGCGATGTAGGCGCCGAAGCCGATGCCGTAGAGCACCGCCGCGATCAGCGACGCGGTCCAGGTCTCCCAGAACGTCAGCAGCAGCGCGGCCGCCGCCATCAGCAGCCCGGACACGGTCACCAGCATCTTGCGGCGGCCCCGGCGGTCGGAGATGATCCCGCCGACGACCGCCGACACCACCACGCCGCCGGTGTAGATCAGGATCAGGATCAGCAGGCCGTCGGCGGCGGTCTGGCCGGGGAACAGCCGCGCGTAGTGCACCTTGTCGCGCAGGAAGTAGAGCAGGTACAGAGTGCCCATCGCGATCGAGAGGGTGGCCAGGAAGCGGGTCAGCCAGGCCCAGCCGAAGTCGGGGTACGCGCGCGGGCTGATCCAGTAGGCCGACGCCACCTTGCGCCACGAGAACGGTTCCCGGTCCTGCGGCGAGAGCGGGTAATCGGGGGTGAACAGCACGAACGGCAGCGCCAGCAGCACCATCAGCACCGCCAGCACGAGATAGCCGGTGACCAGGTCCTGGTTGAAGACCTCGACGACCAGGACCGTGCCGAGGACCAGGCCGAGCGCGAGCGGCATGCCGACCCAGCCGGACACCGTGGCGCGCTGCCGCACCGGCACGTGATCGGGGAGGGCCGCGCTGAGGGTGGCGTACTCGCCGTTCTGGAAGACGCCGAACAGGAACCACAGCAGGGCCACCGCCACCACCGTGCCCGCCTTGGCCAGCAGCGCCAGGCTGACAGCCGACAGCAGGACCATGACGAGCGTCCACCGGTGCCGGCGGCCGCTGAACCGGCCCAGCCGCCTGCCGTGCGCGGTGCGGTCGGACAGCGCGCCGACGACCGGGGTGGCCAGGGCGGAGCCGACGGCGTTGATCGCTGTCACCACCCCGAGGGCGATGATCTTGTGGCGTGGCGTGATGTCCTGCAACTGGAGCGCGAGCATGACCTGCGACGGCGTCTGGTTCGCCATCCACATGCCCAGGCTGGCAAGGGTGAGGCCGACGATCCAGCGGTACCTGACGTGCTGGGTCGGCTCGGCCAGCGCGAGCGATCCCACGTCCGGCTGGCCGATGGCCTGATTCCTCATGACACCTCCGCTACCATGGACCTCGCGCGGCCAGGGGTTCCGCCGCGTTGCGGTGCCATGGCTGGATCATGACGCATCCCGGGCATATCGCGGTAGCCGGCCGCGGCGGAGATTGACCTCCGTCAGGTCGCCCCGCAGCCACCGTTCAAAATCCGTCAGCTGACCGATGTCTTGTACTGAAAGTTGCAGCACTATTTTCATGCAAGCGGTACCGAGCATTTCAGCCGAGTACTTCGGCGGGCGCTCGGGCCTCCGGGAGGAGTCGCGACAGTGGCCAGCGCTCCTCCCGGGCCAGCTCTACCGGCCCACTGAGGAACCCGATGAACGCGATGGCGCCGACACGCCCGACCGAGTTGCGCCTGTGCCGTGTCCGGCTGACCGCGGGACCGACCGCGGCCGGCGAGGCTCGCGGCCAGATCCGGGCGGCCATCCGGGTGTGGGACATCTCCGTGGACCCGGACGTCGCGGTCCTGCTCACCAGCGAACTTGTGACCAACGCCATCACGCACGAGGCGGGCACGACGATCACGCTCGCCATCACCTGCTCCCGCGACCGGCTGCGCGTCGACGTCCACGACACGTCGCGGACCATGCCGGTGCTTGTCGAGGCCTGCGCCGAGGCCGAGACGGGACGGGGCCTGATGCTCGTCGCCACGCTGTCGGATGAGTGGGGCTGCTACAGCACCCCTGCGGGTAAGGCCGTGTACTTCACGCTCGCGTTCCACCCCGATCGGGCCGAGGGCGACGAACGCGAACCCGCAGGGGGTTCAGACGTGGGGACGGTGAGCCGTGTGCCCCCCCGGCGGTTCACCGTCCCCACTGCCCGCAACTGCGAGCCCTGAGTCCCGCCGAGGTTACTTCGACGAGGCCTGGCGCAGCGCCGACTCGCGGGCGATGTCTATCCGCGAGTTGACGTCGAGCTTCTTCAGGATGTGCGAGACGTGCGTGGCGACCGTCCGCCGCGACAGCATCAGCCGGGCGGCGATGTCGGGGTTGGACAGGCCCTCCTCCACGAAGGCGGCGATCTTGATCTCGGTCTGGGTGAGGCTGTCCCAGCCGCTGGTCGCCCGGCGGTGCTTGGCGTGCGGGCCGCGGCGGATGCCGTGGCCGCGGAACGTGGCCTGCAGCCGGGCGACGTCGCCGGCCGCCTCCAGCGAGGCGTACACCTCCACGGCATCGGTGAAGGCGGCCCGCGCCTGGCCGCGGTCGTCGTCGTCGACGAAATGCCCGGCGGCCGCCTCCAGCGCCTTCGCCCGCAGCAGCGGCCAGCCTGCGTCGGCATAGCGCCCGGCAGCCGCGAGTATCTGGGCTGCGTCGTGGTCCAGCAGGCCGCGGCAGTACAGCGCGTTCGCCTGCCGGTGCGGGATCGCCGATTCGGCGGCCAGGCCGGTCGCCCGGTCCGCGACGGCCTGCGCGGTATCCAGGTCGCCGACCTCGATGGCGAGGCGCACGGCGTCGGCAAGCAGGTCCTCGATCTCCTCGACTTCCGCCGCGCTTTCGTCGAGCGTGTCGGTCAGCGCGGCCAGGGCCTCGGGCAGGGCGCCGTCATGCTCGCGGTCCAGGCTATGAGCCAGGGCCAGCGGGCCCACGACCCAGTGCCCGATCCGCGCGGCGTGCGGGGCGGACGCGGCGAGGTGGCGCCGGGCGGCGCCGGTCTCGCCGCGATGGAAGCTGATCACGGCGGCGATGCCGAGGTCGTAGCAGACAGCGGCGGGTTCCTTCAGGTCCTCGTGGACGATCTCCACCTCGGCCAGCGCGTCGTCCCATCGCCCGGTCTTGAAGAGCAGCTGGCCGAGGGCCCCGTGCGCCTGTGCCAGCCGGACCGCGGTGCCGACCTGCCCGGCCAGGTACCGTGCCTGTCCTGCCGCGGCAATTGCCTCCTCGTACCGGTCCAGGATGCCGAGCGTCACGGCCTTGTTGATCTGCAGCAGCAGCCGCAGGTCGGTCAGCGCCGGATCGGACTGGGTCACGGCGAGCGCGCGGTCGAATAGCGGCAGCGTGTCGCTGATGTCCCCCTGGACCCCCGTGACGAGCGTCAGCACGTGCAGCGCCCATCCCATCGCCCAGCTGTCGCCCGATTCGGACGCCGCCTCCAGCGCGCCGCCGGCGACCCGGCCCGCCGTCTCGACCTCGCCGAGGTTGAAGTGCACCCGCGCGGCGAGCACGAGCAGCCGGGCCCGGTGCTGCGCCGAATCTCCCGTGGTCGCCAGGGCCCGCTCCAGGGCGGCCAGGGAGACCGCGGACGAACCCGTCCTTATGCGGCACTGCACCAGCGTCCAGTGCAGGTCCACGAGCAGATCGGGGTCGGTGACGTGCTCGAGCGCGTAGGTCGCCACCTGCTCGGCCGACGCCGTGTCGCCGGTACGGTAGAGGGCGTCGGCCAGCCTGCTTGCCAGCAAGTCACGCTGACCCGAGTCGGCAGGAGAGCTTGCCACGGCCCTGGCGAGGAGCTCGGCCGCGACCCCGGGCGCCTGGCCGACCAGCGTGTCCGCGGTGCGGGCCAGCCAGTCAAGCATCCACTCGTCCACCGGCTCGGTCGCTTTGCCCGGGCCGCCGGCGTCGCCGACGGCCCCCAGCAGCTGCCTGGCCACCCGGTCAGCGGGCGCACCCGCCTTCGCCAGGGCACGCCCCGCGGCGCGGTGCCAGGCCGCCCGCACCGGCGCCGGCATCTCGTCGTAGAGCGCCGCCTGGATCAGCGGGTGGCGGAACCCGAGGCCGTGGCCGGATTCTGCGAGCACGCCCGCGGCACGTGCCTCGTCGACCGCCGGGATCAGGTCCGGCACGCCGCGCTCCAGCACGGTGGCAAGGTCGGACACCGCGAAGTCCACGCCGAGCAGGGCCGCCGCCCGCAGCACGTCGTGCACGGGCCCGGTCACGAAGCCGAGCCGGTCCGCTATCGCCGCCGACAGCGAGCCCGGCGCGGAACCGCTGGCGAGCTCGGCAGCCCCGGCGTCGGTGATGGTCAGGCCGGAACCGCGGGCCAGCGCGGCGACAAGCTCGGTGACGTAGAGCGGGTTGCCCGCCGCCCCGTCGGCGAGCCGCAGCAGGTTGTGGTCCGGCCGGCCGCCGGCCAGGGCGGCCACGAGGTCGGCCACGGCCTCCCCGGTGAGCGCGGTGAGCTGGAGCCTGGCGGCGTCCCCCACCACTCGCCGCAGCGCAAGCAGGTCATCCCGCTGGGGCACCGGGCGCATCATGCCGACAAGCAGCAGCGGCACCTGCCGCGCGGACCTCGCCAGGCGGCCCCACAGGGTGACGCTGGCGTGGTCGGCCCACTGCAGGTCGTCGATGACCAGGATGGTCGGCCGCACCGCGCACTGCTCGGCGACCAGCGCCAGCAACTGCTCCGCAAGCACCGCAGGCACGTCCGTGCCGCGATCGGCGGTGACCTCACCGCGCAACAGCCCGACGATCGCGGTCCGCCGGGGATTCGTGGCAGGCTCGCGTACCCGCAGCGCGTCGAGGAACGGCAGCAGCGGCAGCGCCTGGCCAAGCTCGTCGCCGGCTCCCCAGAACACTTCGCAGCCCGCCTCGGGTGCCTCCGTCACCGCGGCTCGCACCAGCGTGGACTTGCCGATGCCCGGCTCGCCCTCGATGAGCACCGAGCCACCGCGCCCCCGGGCCAACTCCTTTATCAGGCTTCTCAACAGTGCCATCTCGCTGTCGCGGCCGACGAGCGCGCCGGCCGTGGTCACCGGGGGCATGGAGCAAACGTTACTACCGGAGCATCTAGGTAACAACCTGGCCTTTTTCGGACACTAATTCGGCGCTAATGCATCGTCTGGCCGCCACGCGATGATCCGGTCAGTGCGCCGTCGAACCTTGCCTTGCATCTTGCAGCGCAGGAATTACTAACACTTTCCCCGCCTCACGAAGAGGATATTTCAAAGAAAGAGATCCTGCAATTAAGACCGCAATCCAGGATGCCACTTTTGGTCGGTAAAATCCCTTTAAATGATGTGTAGTTGCCGGTTTACTGTGGGTATAGAACCGCCGAAAAGCAGGAGATTTCTCCACGCGACCTTCAGGCGCCGGGCAGGTCGGTGGAGAGCGGGCAGCAGGGCCCCTACCTCTGAAGATGCCATGGAGGAATCATGAGCATTCGGCGGACCGTCATCATTCCCGCCATCGTAGCACTCGGCGCAGCCGGGTCAATTCTTGCCGGCTCGGCGATGCCTGCGGCGGTCGCTCAGGCGCCAGCGGTCCATGTGCTCGCGGCTTCCTCTACCGCGCAGCCCGACCTTCACTACCAATCATGAGGTTTTGCCGGTACACCGCTGACGGCCTGCTGCCGATTCGCGAATCTGCAGCAGGCCTATGCCTTGATTACCGGCTGGCCGTATTACGTTTTGCCGCGGGTCGCCTAGCGCACCGTCCCGCGCGGTCGCGGGCTCCGGATTGGCCAGGCAACTCTGCTTACTACGGCCACTTCAGTCATAGAGCGCGCAGCAGTCGCAGAAAGGATCATTATCCGCTATGGGCACAGTCGCCACGATCCCGCCCGGGTCTGCGGACGGGCAGCCGGGTCGGCGTGGTGAGGACCGGCGGCATCGGGTGCCCTGATACCGGGGTTCTCCCGGGCTGCCGGAGGCCGAAGACCTCCTTGGTTTGCGGCATACGAGTGTTACGGTGTACTAAAGGTTTCACAAATTGTTTCGGTGAAATCTGCGTGACCCTCGCATAGTCCGCCGCGCCGCCGAGGAGGAGGGACGCTCGATGATCGCGCCATCATCCCCCACGGTGCGACGGCGTCGGCTGGCCGCCGAACTGCGCGGGATCAGGGAAAGCAAGGGCAAGAGCGGCGACACGGTCGCCGCCGCGCTGCGCTGGTCGCCCTCCAAGATCAGCAGGTACGAACGCGCCAGGACAGGGTTGCGGCCGCGCGAGGTCGAGCGGCTGCTTGACTACTACCAGATCACCGGGCCCCGCCGTGACCTGCTGCTCGCGCTCGCCGAGGACGCGGCCCAGAAGGGCTGGTGGGAGGAATTCGGGGACAGCCTATCGGAGGATTACCAGCAATTCATCGGCCTCGAGCACGAGGCGACTGCCATTGCCGTATGGCATGTTGACGTGGTACCCGGCCTGCTGCAGACCGAGGCTTATGCGAGGTACATAATCAGCAGCTATAGCCGCATCGAGCCGATCCCGCCTGGAATGATCGGGCGATTGGTAAGGGTACGCATGCAGCGCCAGCAGGTGCTTGACAGAGAAGGGCTGCAGCTGACGGTTGTACTCGATGAATCGGTGCTGAAGCGCCGAATCGGAGATGAGTCGGTCATGTATGAGCAGCTTCAGCATCTCGTCCAGCTAGCCGATCGGCCGAATCTGACCCTGCAGGTTCTCCCTCTTGACGCGCAGCACACCGTTTTCGGCGAGTCCTTCGTCATTTTCGGCTTCGGCCCCGATAGCGATGCGATGCTGCAAGATGTGGTCAGCACGGAGCAGCTTAGAAGTGGTTTCACCCTGGAAGGGGAGAGGGAAACCTATTTGCACCGGATCGCATTTCAGATGCTCTCAGGAGCCTCGCTCGACCCGGCGGCGTCGAAGGATCTCGTGCTCAAGACGGCGGAGTCGCACTGGTCAGGCGCCCAGCAAGGCAGCTGATCCGCACCCGACCTCAGTCGCTGACCTGGCCGTTTGCCGATAGCTGCCGGTCGAGGCGCAGGCGGGCACCTGCTCCGCCAGGAGCGCGGCGCCGCGGATCGCCAAGAGTAGCCGCACCACCACGCATTTGGGATTTACTGGACACCGTGGACGCAACTATCATGCACTGGACCTTAGCGCCAATTCAGCGAAGAGTGGCGCTCGGTCATGGCGATGTCTGCTAGTGTTCCAGCTTGGTGACTACGGCGAGTAGGCTACCGGCCGCATGCCGTAGTTGCGCCTTTTAGGCCAATTACTACAAATAGCAAGATAGGGGAAGACCTATGCTCGGAAACCCACCCGAAAGGCCGGGTTCAGGTCCTAACTGGGTTAAGAGTTCCCTGAGCTTCGCCAATGGCAACTGCGTCGAGGTGGCGGGCCTGCCCGATGGCGGCGTCGGCGTTCGCAACAGCAGGGACTCCGAAGGACTGGTCCTCCGGTTCACGCCGGACGAATGGCACGCATTTCTCGGTGGTGTACGAAACGGAGAATTCGACGGTTTCGGCAGGAAGTAACGATAACAGCGAACCTGCTGCTAGCTGTCGATGACAACAGTAGCGGGGGGTCCCGGCGAAATCTGGCGGGCCCTCCGCTTCTTGATATTAGGGCTTGAGTTCGGCGATGAGTTCCTGTCTCACCTGCGCCATCTGGCCGGCGTCCGCGGGATCGGCAGCCGGGTACTGCGGGTCGATGGCGCTGAGCGCGGTCACGAGAACTGCGGCGGTGGCCAGGCGGCTGAACCACTTGTGGTCGGCGGGCACCACGTACCAGGGCGCCCACTTCGTGCTCGTCTGGCTCAGCATGTCCTCGAAGGCCTGCTGGTAGTCGTCCCAGTACTGCCGCTCCCTGGCATCGCTCGGGGAGAACTTCCAGTTCTTCTCCGGGTGGTCGATCCGCTTGAGGAACCGCTTGGCCTGCTCCCGCTTCGACACGTTCAGCATGACCTTCACGACGCGGATGCCGTTGTCGACCAGGTACCGCTCCCAGTCGTTGATCTCACGGTAACGCCGGGCCCAGATGCCGTCCCCGGCCGCGGCCGCGGGCATCCGCTCGGCGGCGAGCAGGTTCCTGTGCACCCGGACCACCAGCACCTCCTCGTAGTGGGACCGGTTGAAGATGCCGATCCTGCCCCGCCCGGGGAGGGCGCACTGGTGCCGCCACAGGAAGTCGTGGTTGAGTTCTTCCGCCGACGGCTGCTTGAAGGCACGGACCTCCACCGCCTGCGGGTTGACGCCGCTCATCACATGCTTGATCGTGCCGTCCTTGCCCGCGGCGTCGATTCCCTGCAGCACGAGCAGCACGCCGAACGTGTCCTGCGCGGCGAGCCTGTCCTGGTACTGGGCCAGCAGTTCTACCCCGTCGGCGAGCAGCCCGGCCGCCTGCGGGCGGGTGACCCCGCCGGTGTAGCCGGGATCGTGGTCGCGGCTCAACGTCACCGCGGTGCCTGCCGGCACCCGCAGCGGTTCGATCAGTTCGGTCATGAAGCCGAGGCGTTCGTCCATGTCCTGATCATTATCCGGGCCAGCGCGTCCTCGCGGCCGCGGGGTGTGCCAGGAAATTGGGGGACAGACGGAGGGATAGATGAGCCCAGTCTTGTGGAACTCGGTCAGGACCGACGCCCGCGACGGCCTGACGGCGGAGGTGATCACCTACCCAGGCGGCGGCGGGGACGAGATCCATGCCTACGTCGTCCGGCCTACCGGGGACGATCCGCGGCCCGGGATCGTGGCGGTGCACCACCTGCCGGGCTGGGACGAGTTCTACCGGGAGTTCTCCGACCGGCGGCCCAGGTCCGGGCGCAGGGCGGCGTCCGCGACGACAGCGTGGTGGCCGACTGCGCGGCCGCGCAGGCCCGGCTGAAGGCACGAGGCGGAGCTGAGCAGGCCATGGACGGCTGGGCCAAGATCTTCGAGTTCTTCTACCGCCACCTGTCGAGCTGACCGCGGTCCTGGCCGCTCAGGTCAGGATCTCCGGATCTGCCATGCCATGAGCCTGCTGCCGCCGCAGGCCAGCGTCGTGCCGTCGGGGCTGAACGCGACCGAGTGCACGACGGTGCTCGTGCCGGTCTGCAGCGTCGCGGCGCGGGTGCGGGTGGCGACATCCCACAACGTGATCGACCCGTCGCTGTTGCCGCTCGCGAGCGTCGTGCCGTCCGGGCTGAACGCGACGCACTTGGCGGCGTGGCTGCCCGAGGTGAGGGTGGCGGCGCTGGTTCGGGCGGCCACGTGCCACAGGCCGATCGTCCCGCCGCCGTTGACGTTCGCCAGCGTGGCCCCGTCCGGGCTGAAAGCCAGCGATCCCGGTCCGGAGTTGGTGCTGGTCAGGTTGGCCGTCATCGTCCGGCTCGCGACGTCCCACAGCTGCAGGACCCCGTCGTTGCTGCCGGCGCTCGGGTCGTTATCGCCGTTGCCGCTGGCCAGGATCGAGCCGTCAGGGCTGAACGCCACCGCGTAGACCCACCAGCGGGTGTCCGCGGCCAGCGTCGCGAGCTGCGAACGCGCGCCGACATTCCACAACGTGACCGCCGGGGTATCGTAGCTGGCGGCCAGCATGGACCCGTTCGGGCTGAACGCCACGGAGTTCGCGAAGCTGTTCCAGTTCTCGGTGTTGATATCGGGCAGGGTGGCGTTGCCCTGCTGGGTGGCCACGTCCCACAGCGTGATGGTGCCGTCGCCGTTCCCGCTGGCGACGATCGAGCTGTCCGGGCTGTACGCCACGGAGTAAATCGACCAGCTCTTCGTCCCGCCCACGGTTTCTGCCGGGTTGTCGAGGTCGGTGTCGGTATGGGTGAGGGTGGCGATCCGTGCCCCGGTCGTGACGGCCCAGAGCTTGACGGTGCCGTCGACGTTGGCGCTGGCCAGCGACGATCCATCGGGACTGAACGCGACGCAGTACACCCCGCCGCTGCTGGCATCGAGCACGGCCGCCGGGCCCGCGCTGATCGTGACGGGCTTGGTGCTTTCGTGCCCGGCCTGGCTTCCGCCTCCGCTAGCCTTGGCGGGCGGAGCGTTGCGGTCGGTGAGAACCAGCGCGCTGGCGATGGCCGCGCCGGTGACGACCGTGCCGAGGCCGATGAGGAGCCTGCGGCGGCTCAGGCCGCCGCTCCTGCCGGGAGGCTCCGGCGCGGGCAGGGTGGACGGAAGCGGCGGGGCCTGTGGTTGTGGCCGGGCCTGGGCGGGCGCCGCGGGTCCGGCGTCGCCCGACTGAGTCTGCGGCCAGGCCGACCACCAGTTGCCCGGGCCTGTCGCGTCCGTCTCGCCGTGGCCGCGGGCCGACATGGTGCGCATGCCGGACGCTCCGGACAGCACGCCGATGATGTCGGCGAGGGCGGGCCGGTCCGCCGGTTCGATGGCCAGACAGGCGATCACCAGCTGCCGGAACTGCTCGTCGGGCACGCCGCTGAGGTCAGGCGGATTGCCGCCGAACGGCGGCAGGCCGGTGGCGGCGAATGCCAGCATGCCGCCGAGGGCGAAGACATCCGTGGCCGGCCCGGCCGGCAGGCCGCGTGCCTGCTCGGGGGACATGTAGGCGAACGTGCCCAGGACGATCCCGGCCGCCGTCAGCTTGGGCGCCTGACCCTGGACGGCGATGCCGAAGTCGATGATCCGCGGGCCGTCCTCGGCCAGGATCACGTTGCCCGGTTTCAGGTCGCGATGGACCAGGCCGGCCGCATGGATCGCGGCCAGCCCCTCGGCCACCTGGGCGCCGAGCTTGCGTACCTGCTCGACGGGCATCGGCCCGTGCGCCTCGACCTGTTCCTCCAGCGTCGGGCCGGGGATGTAGGCGGTGACCATCCACGGCGGCTCCGCGTTCGGATCGGCGTCGACGACGGGGGCCGTGTAGAAGCCGCTGACCTGCTTGGCCGCCTGGACCTCCCGGGCGAACCGGGAGCGGTACTCGGCGGACGTCACGTGCTCGGGATGGACGAGCTTCACGGCGACCATCCGGCCGCTCGGCGACTCGCCGAGATAGACCCGCCCCATGCCGCCCGCGCCGAGCCTGCCGACCAGGCGGTAGTTACCGACCCTCTGGGGGTCATGAGGTTGAAGACTGTCCACTGGCAGACCCGCCCCACCCAGCCGCCGCCCGCGGCGGCGATCCATCAGTGCATGACATCACGAAGCGTACCGCGCCGCGGATAAACCGATTTTCGCTGCCGGGAACGACGAGAACGACGAGAACGACTTGTGGTGGCCGGCGGGCGGGGCAGCTAGCATCGGGGCGATGCGACGTAATGCCAGCACCGTGGTGGTGCTCGCCGGGGCGGTGCCCGAGGAGGTCATGCTGGCCGTCGGGCGGTCCATGAACGTGGCGCTGATCAGGCCGGAGCCGTCCGCGGACGGGGACAGCGACGGGATCGAGGCGGCCGCCGCGGCCCTGGGCCGGGCCGGGCGGACCACGTCCGCGTACGCGCTGGTGGCCGCCGATCCGCTGGCTGCGGTGGCGGCCGGATGGCGCGCGATGTGGGACGTGGCCCGGCAGCCGGGCCCGGCCGAGTTCGAGCAGGCCGCGGCCAGGGCGCTGACCGGGTGGCGGGCTGGCATGTTCGAGCTGCCCGACTACTACCTGGTGCTGACCGGCGACGGCGGCGATCCCGGGCCCGACTTCTACCTCGGGCCGCTGCGGTCGGCGCGGCCGAACCGGGTCGCGTTCGTCGCGGCAACCGAACCCGCCCAGCAGGCGGTCGGCGTCCTGGAAACCCTCGGGTCACTCCGGCACGGGCCGTGGTGGCCGGGCCTCGACGAGCTGGTCGAGACGGCCAGGCGGTTCTACCCGGACAGCCTCGGGTCAGGCCGCGGCGAGAGCGGAGTCGGCGGCCTCGAGATCCTTGTAGAACCGACGGTGCACCCGTAGCTTCTCGGTGCCGGCCGGGATCTGGTGCCACACGCCGGTGCCCGGGCCGAGCCTGGTCGACCGCGGCAGCTCGGTCACGATCGCGCGGGCCTTCTTCATGCTTAGCTTGCCCGCGTCGAGGACCACGATCCTGGCCGGTGTGACGGCGATGATCCGGTACTTGTTCAGGCTGAGGAAGACGAAGATGCCGGTCAGCCCCGCCAGCAGCGGGCTGGCGGTCTGCGCGCCGAGCACCGCCTGGATCGGCTCGCCTGGCTGCAGGAACTGAGCAGCGGATTCACGCATGGAGTCGCGGAGCGACATGGGTTCCTCCCGAAGACGACAAACGAAGCGGCCGCGCCCAGGCGGCGCCTACATGCCGCTGGCGGTCCATCCCGTGCCGTCGCGTTCCACGCCGGTCCAGCGGGAAGACTCAGCCGGGCCAGTAGGAACAGCGGACGCCGGTGTGCACGTTCTGTCGCAGATTGTCGCCGAGAGCGGCGTCCGCCTCGGTGATGCGGGCGAGCGCCCGGCGGATGGCCTTGCCCACCGCGACGCGAGCGCGTTCTGGATCGTCGGGGAAGGACCGGACGCGTCCGCCGAACCCGGACGCGCTGGCGAGCTGTGCGACGAGCCAGTCCCGTTCGGCCCGGACGAGGGCGCCCCGGTCCGGGTCGCCGCCAGGAGCCAGCCGGTCGAGTTCGGCGTCCAGGCGGCGCAGCCGGTCCCGGTACTCGCCGATCGCCGCCTGGTCAAGCACGGGATGCGCGGAACCCCAGCCCGGACTCCCCCCGTCCCCGCCGTCCCCGGCGGCGCCGGCGGCGCCGGCAGCACCGAGCGTGGCGAGCCCGGCCGCCAGGTCGGCGGCCAGGATCTCCTGGCGAGGATTGGCGATAAGCACGGCAAGGTGCGCCATGCCGATGCTGTCCTCCACGAGCACGCTGCGGTCTTGCCAGGTCACACGCCACTTCCTGCCGACGCGGCGGCACTGCGCGGACGGGCCGTGCGGCCGCTGCGGCCCGTCGGCAACCGGGGCTCGATCGTCAGGGACCGGCTCAGCGCGGGCGGGACGGGCGGCGGAGACCGGGATGCCAACGGCCGCCGCCTCGCCTGCCGCCGTGTCCAGTTCACTTCGCGCCGCGCCGGCGTCCGCGGGCTGGCGGCGGAGCAGCAGCGCCTGCGCGAGCCGCTGCCGCGAGGCCACCACCGCCGGCCAGTGCCCGAGCGCCAGGTTGTGCTGGACGGCCGCGCGCAGGTGATCGATGGCCCTGTCCAGGTGCCCCGATGTCATCGAGGCAACCCCGAGGGCGTGATGAGCCGACCCGAAGCAGGTGACGCACAGGCCGCCGACCATCGGCAGGCTGGCGTACGGGCTGAGCAGTTCGTAGGCCCTGTCGGCCACGTCGCAATGGCCGAGCAGGTACGCGGCCTCCACCACGCCGCCCATGCTCACCAGCCAGCTGCTTGACCGCGGCAGGCGGCCAAGGTCCGCGCCGCACAAGGTCTCCAGCGAGCTTGCGGCCGTCCGCAGGTCGCCGCTCAGCGCGGCGGCGACGGCGAGGGCGGCCACCGCGGAGTCGTCGACCGCGCTGAGGTCGGGGGAGTGCACTTGCTCGTGCAGGACCGGAAGCAGCTCGCCGAGGCGGCCCTGATACCAGCGGATTGTCACCAGCTGGGCGCCGGACCACCAGCCGTGGTCGATGTCGCCGGCCAGCGCGCCGCTGGCGGCGCAGCCGCCGGCCAGGGACTCCGCCTCGTCGAGCCGGCCCGCGCGGATCGCGAGCATCACGTCGATCGCGCTGACCACGAACGCGACGGCCAGGTGGTTCTGCTGCCCGAGCTGGTCCCGCAGCTCGCCCAGGTGCCGCCCGGCGTGCGGGTCGCCTTCTGAGTAGGAGTCGACCGTCTGCCACAGCAGGCCCATCAGCAGGTCGCTGCGGCGTTCGGTGCGGAAGCTCGTCTTGATCAACTCGACGGCCAGCTCCCTGCGGCGGCCGGCGTGATCAGGGCCGAGCAGGCAGTGATGTGCCATGCTCAGGGCTTCGGCCAGCAGCTCCGGATCCGCGGCGATCCGGGCCTGCTGCAGCGCGGCAAGGATCGCCTCGTGCCCGCCGTGCAGGTAGTCGGCCTCTCCGGCCAGCCGGGTCCTGATGCGCAGCGCGAGAGGGGAGCCCGGATCGAGCAGGGACGCCGCGTGCTCGAGGCGTGCCTCCTGCTGCACCGCGCCGGTGACGGTGCGGCGCTCGGAGACCCACAGTCCGGCCAGGCCCAGCGCGGCCAGCGCCATCGCCTGCACGTCGCCGGCCCGCTCGGCCAGCTGGTAGGCCCGCTCGAAGTGCTGGCGGCTGGCGCGCAGATCGCCGTCCGTCCACTGCGCGCGGGCGCCGCCCGCGAGCGCCGCCCGCAGCTCCCCGGCCGGATCAGCGAGGAGTTCCAGGCGTCGCGGGGCCGGCACGCGGCCCGGATCGCTCCCCATGGGCCAAATCTATTTGTGTTGGAACCGCGGAGCTAGCATTGTCATGGCTGACAGAACGCAAGCCGGCGGGAACCAGCTTCACCGTAGATCGACCTGCCGGGCGTCGAGCGCTCGCCGGCGCCCGGGTGTGGGTCAAGCACGAGAACCACCAGCCGGTCTGCGCCTTCAAGGTCCGCGGCGGGGTGAACCTGATCGCCCAGCTGGGACCCGACGCCAGGCGCCGCGGGGTGATCGCCGCCTCGACGGGCAACCACGGCCAGTCGGTGGCCTACGCGGCCAGCCTGTTCGGGGTGCCCGCGATCGTCTGCGTGCCCGAGCAGGCCAACCCGGTGAAGGTCGAGTCGATGCAGGCGCTCGGCGCCGAGGTGATCTGCCACGGCCGCGACTTCGACGAGGCGCGAGAGCACTGCGAGAAGCTGGCCGCCGAACGCGGCAGCGGGGCGGCGGGGCGGCGGGGACCTGCCTGGTGGCCAAGGCGATCCGCCCGTCGATCGAGGTGATCGGCGTGCAGTCGCAGGCGGCGCCGGCGGCCTACCGTTCGTGGCGGGCAGGGGAACTGGTGACCGACACCATGGGCACGTTCGCCGAGGGGCTGGCCACCCGTACCGCCTTCGAGCTGCCGCAGCGGATCCTGCGCGAGCGGCTCGACGACTTCGTGCTGGTCTCCGAGGACGGGCTGGCCGCGGCGACGCGCGCGATGATCGAGAAGACCCGCAATCTCGTCGAGCCGGCCGGCGCGGCCGCCCTCGCCGCGGTGCTCGCCGAACCCGAGCGGTTCAGCGGCCGGGTCGTCGCGGTAGTCTGCAGCGGCGGCAACATCAGCCCCGCGCAGCTTCTTGACCTGTGGGCTCACCGGTTATTCGGCGCGGCGGGCCTGTCGCGGGCTGGCAGCGGACTGTACCATCACGGCCATGAACCCACTGTCTGGCGTTCTCGACGAAGCATGGCGGATGTACAAGGCGTACGCCAAGCACCTCCTCGCGATCGCCTTCGTCATCTACCTGGTCACCGCGATCATCGTGGCGCTCCTCGCCCTGACCGGGACCCTCATCGGCGCCGTCTTCGCCCTGCTGCTGGACCTGGTGGCGACCTTCCTGCTGCAGGCCACGCTCGTCAAGGCGGTACAGGACGTCAGAGACGGCCGGGCCGACATGAACATCCGCGAGACGGTGACCGCGGCCGTGCCGTTCATCTGGCCCGTCTTCGCCGCGTCGTTCCTGGCCGGCATCGGGATCGCGATCGGGCTGTTCCTCATCATCGTCCCTGGCTTGTTCCTGATCACGATCTGGGCGGTGATCGTGCCCGTCATCGTCATCGAGCAGTCCGGCGCGCTTGCGTCCTTCGGGCGCAGCCGCCAGCTGGTCAGGGGCCATGGCTGGCACGTGTTCGGCACGCTGGTGCTGACGTTCATCATCTTGATCGTGGTGGACTTCGTGCTCGGCGCGATCTTCCTCGCGCTGCCGCACTCGCTGAGCCAGGGGCTGTCCTCGATCATCTCCGGGACGATCGTCTCGCCGTTCATCGCCCTGGTCGTGACGCTGATCTACTACCGCCTGGCCGGCTCGCCCCCGATGAGCGGCACCGGCTCGACCCCGTGGAGCGCCACCGGGCAGCCTCCCGGCTACGACCCAAGCGCCTCCCCGTGGGCCACTCCGCCGCAGCAGTGGAACAACCCGGGGTCCTCGGCGGCCCCCCCGACCATCTGGGGCGACCCCAACCCGGCGCCGCCACCTCCGCCCCCGCCTGGCCCGCCCCCGCAGTGGAACGACCCCAGGCCGCCAGGCGGCGACGACTACGGCGGCTACCGGGGACCCTCCTAGCCCGGCCTGGCTCCCGCGCCCCGATCCGGGCGGCGCGGAAGCCAGGACTGATACCACGGCTCGTTCGGGCCAGATAAAAGGACCCGCAGGCGCGCGGCCGGTCAGCCCTAGTGCGCGAGGGCAACCTCGACGATCTTGACGATGACGAGGATCATCGCGATGGCCAGGTAAGCGCGCAGGGCTGTCAGGCCGATCTTCCGCCCGGCGGACAGCACCGGGGCGGACAGCATGGCCAGCGGCGGCATCCGCCAGTTCTCCCGCCCGCTGCGGTCGACGGGCGCCCCGCCGACGCGGCGGCGGGCCCGGGCGAGCATGCCCGCGCCGGCGACCACCGATACCGCGACGCAGCCGGCGACGATCGCGGTGATCTGCCCGCCGGTGATCGACGGGAACAGCACCGAGGCGGTCAGCACCACCGACAAGGTGATGAGCACGGCGATCACGGCCGAGGTGAACGCGTTGGTCCGGCGGCCGTTGACCCACGGGCCGAGCACCTCGCGGTCGTTGCACAGCAGCAGCAAGAACACGGTGGCGCTCGGCAGCAGCACGCCTGCCAGCACCTGGACGCCGACCGTCATCAGCCCGAGCGGCGCCCGCGGGATCAGCACCACCGCGGCCGCACCGCCGATCAGCGCGGCGTAGACGGCGTAGAAGCCCTTGGCCTGCCGGAAGCCCCGGTGCAGCGAGTGCTTCAGGCCCAGGACGTCGCCGATCGCGTACGCGCTGGACAGCGAGACCGCGAACGCCCCGATGACGGCGGCGTCGAACAGCGCGACCGCGAAGATCACGCCCGCGGCCCGGCCCGCGTGCGCCGCGAGCCCGCGGGCGAGCCCGGCGGAGTCGGTGAAGTTGCCGCCCGCCTTGGTGCCGGCGAACGCGGCGGCGGTCGCGCCCATCAGCGCGGCGGCCCCGAGCACCACGATCACGATGCCGATCCACAGGTCGACCTTCTCGTAGCGCATGAACCTGGGGGTGATCCTCTTGTCGATCACGTAGGACTGCTGGAAGAACAGCTGCCACGGTGCCACCGTGGTGCCGACGATGCCGATGATCAGCAGCATGACCGTGGCCAGCTGGCCGGATCCGCCGGGCAGGCCGGGCACGACGAAGCCGCGCGCCATCTGGGCGGCCGGCGGGTGCACGAGCAGGAACAGCGGGATCAGCAGCAGCGATCCGGCGCAGAACGCCACCGCGATCCGCTCGAACCTGCGGAAGCTGCCGGTGAACGCGGCCGCGACGATGATTCCCGCGGCGAGCGCGACCGCGACCAGCTTGGGTACGCCCAGGTAGCCGGCCGCGAGCGTGATCCCGATGAACTCGGTCACGATCGTCAGCGCGTTCAGTATGAACAGGTCGATGACCGAGAACGCGCCCCAGAACCTGCCGAACCGCTCGAGGATCAGCCGGGCGTGGCCGACGCCGGTCACCGCGCCGAGCCGCAGCACCATCTCCTGGTTCACGTACAGCACGGGAACCAGCAGCAGCAGCGTCCACAGCAGGCGGGTGCCGTAGTCCTGGCCGGCCTGCCCGTAGGTGGAGAACGCACCGGCGTCGTTGTCGCCGCACATCACGATCAGCCCGGGGCCCACGATGGCCAGCAGCGTCTTCAGCTTGGCGGACAAGCCGGCCCGGGGAGCGAAGTCGTCGGCGGCGATCGTGCCGAGCGCGCCGCGGATATCGCCGACGTGCGCCTCGTCAAGAACAGCGGTACGAGTGATGGTGGCCATGGTGAACACCCCTTT
>JASHTQ010000070.1 GCA_030040475.1 Streptosporangiaceae bacterium | reverse complement strand
ATACGGTCGGTCTCTGCGGCCCCGATGATGACGGCTTTCACGAGGCAAGTTCCGCTGGCCTGAATACGGGCACGCAGGTGGCGCCGCGCTTCTCGAATTCGACGATGAGCGGCATGTCCAGCTCCAGGTTCTCCGGAACGGGAGCGACGCCGACGATATTGGTCATCATCTGCGGGCCTTCTTCGAGGCGGACGACGGCAATGACGAAAGGCGGCGTAAACCCGGCAGCCGGACGCTGCGAGATCACGTAGGAAAGCAAGGTGGCACGGCCGCTTGCGGCAATCCAGTCGACCTCGCCCGAGCCGCAATGCGGGCAGACCGGGCGAGGATAGAAATAAGCCGTCAGGCACCGCAGGCAGCGCTGGACGGACAAGACACCCCGGGCGGCAGCTTCCCAGTACGGCTGCGTGTCCGGCGTGACCATCGGCTCCGGCTTGCCGGGCCCGACGTCGACGATCCGGTGATGCGACTCGGCCATGGTCGGGGACCCTTCTCGGAGCGGTCGACGGCATCGTGCCCAGCGAGCCATCCGGGCTGGACGCGGGCGGAACGAGGCGAGTATATCTTAGCTAGAGATCCACGTCATGTTGACTATCAATACGATGCGATCGGTGAGGAGCGAGGAATGCTGAGGCTGGACGGGAAGGTCGCGCTGATCACCGGTGCCGGCTCAGGACTCGGGCGGGAGTCGGCCTGCCTGTTCGCGCGGCAGGGAGCCCGGGTCGTCGTTGTCGATATCGACGGGGAGCGGGCCGGCGACACCGCCGCGGCGGTCGCCGGCGCGGGCGGCGAGTCGGTCGTCGTGACGGCGGACGTGCGCGAGGAGGACCAGGTCAGCGCCGCCGTCGATCGGGCGGTCACGGCCTACGGACGGCTGGACATCATGTTCGCCAACGCCGGCGTGGTCGTCGCCGGCGCCGGGTCGATCCCGATCTGGGAGCAGACCTACGAGGATTTCCGCGAGGTGCTGGACACCAACCTCACCGGGGTCTGGCTGTCGTGCAAGCACGCGGCCAGGGTGATGCGGCCCGCGGGCGGCGGCGTCATCCTCTGCACCTCCTCGGCGGCTTCGTTCGTGGGCTATCCGGGCATGTCGGCTTACAGCGCGACCAAGGCGGGCGTGAACGGGCTGGTGCACGGGCTGGCCTTCGACCTCGGCCAGCACGGCATCCGGGTGAATGCCATCTGCCCCACCCACGGCATGTCACCCAACTTCCTCAGGCCAAGGACGGCGCCGGTCGTCGGCATGTCCTACGAGGAGGCCGCGGGAAACTGGGATCCGGCCACGTCTCCGATTCCGCTGCGGCTGGACAAGCCGCCGAGCCTTCGTGACAACGCCCTTGCCGCGCTGTTCATGGTGTCCGACGAGTCGCGCTTCATGTCCGGTGTCTGCCTGCCCACGACCGACGGCGGGACGCTGAGCCGGGTCGCCATGCACTTCGACACGACCTGGCGCGAGCAGCTCATCGCCCAGTCCTCGGGCGCGCCAGGCTCCCCGGATGCGCCAGCGTCTCCGTGACCGGATCTTGACCATCCACCTCATACCCGAGTAACGTTGTATAACACAATATGTATTGTCTGCCGACATGATGTGCGTTCCGGGCACGCGGCTTGGCGGGGTGCCACGGCATCCGGGAGGTATGAGGCCATGACGACCAGCGACGTGGACGCCACGACGAAGTCCGGCGGTCCTTACATCACCGAGGCGCGGCATCGCGCGGGACCGGTCCTCGACCCGGAAACTCAGGTGACGGTGGCGCGGCGGCTGTTCGCGCACATCGACAACAAGACGACCGACTCCGCCGACGAGATCATGCGCTTTGACGCCAGCGTCTACACCGACCCGAAGATCCTCGCGCGCGAACGCGAGATGATCTTCGACACCACTCCGGTGATCGTGGCGCATTCCTCGGAAATCGCCAGGCCGAACGACTTCCTCCGGGTAACGCTGCCCGGCGCCGATGTCCTCGTGGTGCGCCAGCGAGACGGCGGAGTGAAGGCCATGCTGAACTCGTGCAGGCACCGCGGGACCGCGCTGACGCTGGAGATGAGCGGCAACAAGAAGCTGTTCATGTGCCCCTATCACGCGTGGTGCTACGGCCCGGACGGGTCGCTGGATTTCGTGACGGACGCCGCCACGGTCGGCCCGATCGACAAGAAGAGCTTCGGGCTGATCCAGGTGCCATGCGAGGAGCGCCACGGCTTCGTCTGGGTGATCCCGAACCCCGACGCCACCATCGACGTGGCAGGCTCGCTGGGACCTGACCTCGATGCGATGATGACCGGCTACCAGCTCGGCATGTATTACTGCTACCGCATGGACGCCTACGAGCGCGTCGTCAACTGGAAGATGCTCTTCGACGCATTCCTGGACAACTACCACATCCAGTACCTGCACGCCAAGAGCGTCGCTCCGTTCTTCTACAACAACACCATGTTCGTGCAGGACCTCGGGCGCAACAGCCGCATCGTCTCGACGCGCAAGCGCATCGACGAGATACGGCACTCCGATCCCGCCCAGGCGCGGCTGGACAAATACGTGACGCTCGGCCACCTGGTCTGGCCGAACGCGCAGCTGCTCCGCCAGCCGACCCACTTCGAGCTGTTCACCTTCGTACCCGACGGCCACGACCCGGCCAAGGCGCGGATGGAGATCCGGCTGCTGGCGCCCGAGCCCGCGCAGACACCCGACCAGGTCAACCGGTGGGAGAAGAACTGGCAGATCCTCATGCAGACGATCGTCGACGAGGACCTGGCCAATTGCGAGTACCTGCAGAAGGCGATGACGAACTCCCACCTCAAGCCGCTGCTGCTTGGCAAGAACGAGCTGCTCAACCAGATCTTCCACCGCGAGCTCATCGAGGCCCTCGGCGGCGACAGCGAAGGCGGCATCGCCCACCTCTACAGCCGCAACTGGTAGGCTGCACCAGCCGCAGGGGGTACACCAGTTGAGCCAGGCAGGGACACCGGCGACGCCGCCACCCGGGGACCGCTACCGCGGACGCAGCCTGATAGACCCGATCCGCTGGTGGTACCGGAAGAAGCCGGACGTCGCGGCCATCGTCGACCGGTCCCGCTCGGTGACCTACGGCCAGCTGTGGCCGTGGGCGCAGGGCGTCAGCCGGCATCTGCTCCGCGGCGGCCTGCAGCCCGGCGACCGGGTCTCGGTCATCGGGGCGAACACCGCCGAATGGTGCGTTGCGGCGCTCGGCATCCTGGCGGCCGGCGGCGTGGTGGTGCCGTTCAACGTGCGGTGGGTGGAGCGGGAGATCATGCACGCGATCTGCGACGCGCAACCGCGCCTGATCATCGCCGACGACGACGCGGTAAAGAGCGTCGCGAAGATGGTGGCCGACGGGAGCCATGACACCGAGGTGGTCCCGCTGTCGGTCATCGCCGCGCTGGAAGACCGTGCCGTGCTGGAAGACCGTGCCGCGCCGGAAGACTGTGCCGTGCTGGAAGACCGTGCCGCGCTTGAGGAACGCGCGGCGGCGGCTACTCCCGCGGACATCCGCGGCGGGCCCGACCTGGCAGTGCTCGTCTATACCAGCGGGAGCACGTCCGCGCCGAAGGGCGTGATGTTCACCCACGACGGCGTGCTGGCGGCGGCATACGAGTCCTCGCTGGCCGACCCCGCGTTCGGCGCCAGCCCGAAGTACCTGCTCTGCCTGCCGCTGGCCGGATGCGCCGGCATCATCAGGGGGCTGCTGATCAACCTCATTCCGGGCGGCACCCTCTACCTCGAGGACGGCGTCGATCCGGACTACGTCATCGGCCTCATAGCGCGCGAGCGGATAACGATCCTCAACACCCAGCCCTACATCTTCGAGCGCATCGCCGAGTCACCGCTGTTCGACTCGGCCGACTTCAGCTCGCTGCGGCTCACCACGATCGCCGGCGCCACCGTGCCGCCGAGCCTGCTGGCCAAGTACATCGCGCGCGGCGTGCTGCTCCGCCAGGCATGGGGCCAGACCGAGGTGGCGGGCAGTTGCGTGATCAACGCGCCGGAGCTTGCCGTCACCCATCCCGAGTTCTGCGGGCAGGCGGCGCCGTTCACCAGGCTGCGGATCGTGCGCCCGGACGGTACCACGTGCGACCCGGACGAAGTCGGCGAGATCGCCGTGCAGGGACCGTCCGTCACCCCCGGCTACTGGAACGATCCCGAAGCCACGGCCGCGGCGTTCGTCGACGGCTGGTTCCGCAGCGGCGACATAGGCCGCCTGGACTCGGCCGGCAACCTCACGTTCGTGGGGCGGAAGAAGGAGATCATCATCTCCGGCGGCATCAACATCGCGCCAGCCGAGATCGAGGTCGTGCTGTGCGAGGTTCCCGGAGTGCTCGAAGCCGTCGTCATGGGAGTCCCGGACGAACGGTTCGGCGAGGCGGTGGCGGCGGTCGTTCACGTGGCGGACGGGACCACGCTCGAGGAGGTCCAGCGCACCTGCTTCGAACGGCTCGCGGACTACAAGGTGCCGCGGCGGATCATCGTCGCCGCGCGGCCGCTGCCGCGCCTGCCGACCGGAAAGCTGGCCAGGCCGGCGGTGCACGCCGAATACCGCGCAGCCCTCATGCGGCTCGAGCCGACCGTGTATACCGAACGCCGCGTGATACGACGATGACCGACCACGACGTGCTGACCATCGCCGGCGCCGCGCACGAACTGCGATCCGGCCGGCTTCGCAGCACCGACCTGGTCGAGCAGGCGTTCCTGCGGGCCGACGCGGTAGACCCGGTCTTGGGCGTGTACGTATCGCGCTTCGACGACCAGGCCCTCGCCGCCGCGAGGACCGCCGACGCCGAACTGGCGGCCGGCCTGGATCGCGGGCTCCTGCACGGAATCCCGGTGGCCGTGAAGGACATCCTGCCGACGCGCGAAGGGCCCACCACCGCGTGCGCGAACGTGACCGGCCCGTACTCGCGGTCCGGCATCGACGGCCCGGCCGTCGCGCGACTGCGCGAGGCCGGAGCCGTTGTCACCGGCAAGACGACCACGATGGAGATCGCTACCGGCCTGCCGCACCCGGACATGCCGTTCCCGCTGCCGCGCAATCCGTGGGACCCGTCGCGGTGGGCCGGGGGCTCGAGCTCGGGGTCGGCCAGCGGCGTCAGCGCGGGCGCCTTCCTCGGCGCGATCGGCACCGATACCGGCGGCAGCATCCGCACGCCCGCGAGCTTCTGCGGCGTGACCGGGCTCAAGCCGACGTTCGGGCTGGTACCGAAGACAGCCTGCCTCCCGCTGAGCGACACCCTGGACCACGTCGGCCCGATAGCGCGGTCCGCTCGCGACTGCGCGATCATGCTCGGCTTGATGGCCGGCCACGATCCGGCCGACCCGTCGTCGGTCCATCGTCGGCCCGTCGACTACCAGGCGCCGCTGACGGGCTCGCTGCGCGGCGTGCGGGTGGGGATCGACTGGGAGAACCACTTCGGCGCCCCCGCCGACCCGGACCTGCCCGCGGCGTTCGACGCGGCGCTCAACGTGATCGCCGGCCTCGGGGCGAGGCTGGTCGACGTCTCGCTGCCGGTCTTCCGCGCGGCGGGCATCGCGACGATCGTCGTGTCCCGCGCCGAGGCCTTCTCCTACCACGCGGGCGACCTGTGCCGCAGGCCGCTGGACTTCGGCCCGGGCGCGCGGATCAGCGTGAGTCGCGGCGCCGTCGCCTCGGCCGCCGATTACGTCCAGGCCCAGCGCGTCCGGCGGCGGGCACAGCGCGAACTGGCCGGCCTGTTCACGACGGTCGATCTCGTCATCGGCCCCACGACCGCGTTCCCGGCCACCAGGCTGTCCGAGCTCGACGTCGAGCGCTCGATGTCCGCGGCCCTGGCCACGTCGTTCACGACCTACTGGAGCGCCGTCGGAAACCCGGCGCTCGCCGTGCCGATCGGCTTCAACCGAGACGGCCTGCCGCTGTCCATGCAGATCGCCGGGCGTCCGTTCGACGACGCCGCCGTCCTCGCGGCGGGCGACGCCTACCAGTCCATCACCCGGTGGCATCTGTGCTCCCCGCCCCCGGTGCCGCCCCCGCCCCCGGTGCCGCCTTCGCCGGCCGCGGAGCTGCCGGGGCTGACCCGGCCCGCGGCCAGGCCGCGGCCTGCCGCGGCGGTCCGGGCACTGGTGGTCGGCCGGCTGAACGCGGCGGGAGTGGCCCTGCCGGACGAGGACGTCGACGTGCTGGCGCGTACTCAACCGGAGTTCGCGGCGGCGATCGCCGCCCTCTACGACGTCGCGGGCGCACGCGAGGAGACCACGGTCCCGCCGCTGTGGACCCGGCCATGAGGCGATTCGACAGCGCGGTCGCCGTCGTGACGGGCGGCGCAAGCGGCATCGGGCGGGCGCTGGTACGGAACCTGGCGGCCGGCGGCGCCCGGGTTCTCGTCCTCGACATCAACGACGAGCGGCTTGCCCTGGTGGCAGGCGAAGAGCCCGGCTGCCTCACCATGCACGTGGATGTCACCGACCGCGAGGCGCTGGACCGGGCGGCGGCCCGCGCCGAGCGGGAGCTGGGTCCCGTCACGATCGTGTGCGCGAATGCCGGGGTCTCCGGCCCGACCGGTCCCCGGCTGTGGGAGCTGACGCCGGCCCAGTGGGACCGGGCACTGGGACCGAACCTCATGGGCGTGATCAACACGATGAGCGCGTTCCTGCCGCAGGTCCTGCGTGCCGGGGGCGGGCAGGTGCTCATCACCGCGTCGATGGCCGCCCTGACCACGTGGCACATCGACCCGGCTTACTTTGCCTCCAAGCATGCGGTGCTGTCGGTCGCGGAGACGCTGCGCGCGCAGGCCCGGCGCGACCAGCTGCCGCTGACCGTCTCCGTGGCGCTGCCGTCGCTTGTCGACACCAACATCGGCGAGAGTCACGACGAGGAGTTCGAAGCCTGGCAGGACCTGAACCGCCCGAGGATGCAGGCCGCGGACGTGGCCCGGTTGATGCTCGAGGGCATGGCGGTCGGGCAGTTCTACATCTTCACGCACGCGGGGAGCCTTGCCCGCATCGACCGGCGCTACCGAGAGGTACGCGCGGCGTGCGAGCAGGGCACCGCGGCGAACTGAACGCACCCGGCCGGCATCCCCTCGACGGGGAGCCGGCCCCCGGAACGAGGAGGGACCCGAATGCCGGTCGACCCGGAAGCTGCTGGCTCGGTCGGCGATCCGTTTACCGTGTCCTGGACCGGTGACGAGCCGATGCTCTACGCGCTCGGGGTGGGCGCCGGCCAGCTGGATCCGGCGCGGGAGCTCCAGTTCACCACCGAGAACACTCAGGGCCTCTGCCAGCAGGTCCTGCCGACCTTCGCCGTGGTGCTTGCCCAGTTCCGCGGCGCCCCGAGGGTACGGTTCGGCGATTACGACCGGGCCATGGTGGTGCACAGCGAGCAGTCCGTGTCGCTGCGCCGGCCGCTGCCGGTCAGCGGCTCGGTCACCACCCGCAATAGGCTTCTGGGCATTTACGACAAGGGATCCGGCGCCCTGGTCCGCACCGAGACGCTCGGGTGGCTGCCCGGAGACCCGCAGGATCAGCCGACCATTTCGACCCGCTGGTCGCTGTTCATCAGGGGCGAGGGCGGATTCGGCGTGCTCGAGCCGCAGCAGGGCGCGTGGTCGCCCCCGGCCGGGGAACCGGACGGCGTCCTGGCCTGCCGTACCCGGCCCGACCAGGCGTTGCTGTACCGCCTGTCCGGTGATCACAATCCGCTGCATTCGGATCCGGGCTACGCGGCCAGGGCCGGCTTCGCCAGGCCGATCCTGCACGGAATGTGCACCTACGGGGTGGTCGGCCGGTGCCTGCTCGGCGAGCTGGCCGGATCTGATCCCGCGCGCTTCGCGTCGATGAGCGGCCGCTTCAGCAAGCCGGTCTTCCCCGGCGACGAGCTGCGCATTGCGTTGTGGCTCGGCGGGGACAGGACGGCCTTCCGGGTATTCGGCCCGTCCGGCGACGTGGTGCTCGACCGGGGCGAGTTCCTCACCCGCGACGCCGGCCGCTCCGCCGGGCCCGCGGAGCAGTTCGCCGACGCGAAAGGCAGCAGTTAATTGAGCGAGTCAAGCTGGAACTACATCAACGAGTACTACGACGACAGGCCGGCGGTCGACGCCTACGAGTTGCTGGCCCGCCACCATCCGAATGTGGTCGAGGGATACGCCGACCTGCGCGAGTCGCTATTCCGCGAGCCGCCGGACGGGGCGATCCCCGTCATGTACAAGGAACTCATGATCGTTGCGATGGAATGCATGATCCGCAAGACGAATCCGCCGCCGGAGTTCCACGCGCGCAAGGCCATCGAGGAAGGCGCCACGGTCGCGCAGGTATCCGAGGCGGTCTGCCTGGCGATCATCCTGGGCGGCATGATCAGTTACCACGATTCGGGGAAATACGCGCTGATCGCCGCGGAGAAAGCCGCCGCGGAGAAGGCCGCGGAGAGGGCCGCAGCGCAGCAGGCAGCCGCCCGGCAACCGTAGCGGCCGGGTCCGTATTCATGTTGGCTCAGCCGCTGGACCCGACGATCCGCCCGAGCCGCAGGCCGGTGTCCTGGTCGGCGATGCGGGTCTGGACGCCGTTCTTGATCGTCGTGACGTAGCCGGTGGCCGGCTGCAGGAACCGCGATCCGCCGGCCGGCAGGTCCCGCAGCAGCATCGGCCGTTCGGTGGTGAGGTTGTCCAGGTCGATGACGTTGATGTCGGCACGCTTCCCTGCCGTCAGCTCGCCGCGGTCGGTCAGCCCGAACGTGCGCGCGGCGACGCCCGTCAGCTTGGCGACGGCCAGTTCGATCGGCACCGTCTCGCCTCGTGACCGGTCGCGGACCCAGTGCGTGAGATGGAAGGTGGCCACGCCCATGTCGCAGATGAAGTTGACGTGGGCGCCGGCGTCGGACAGGCCTGAGACGGTGTCGGGGTGCAGCAGCATCTCCCGGCAGATGTCCAGGTTGCCGTGCGCGTAGTTGGCCGCGATCAGCATGCCGACCGCCGTCCCGTCCTCGTCGAGGAGGAAGTCGTAAAGGAACTCGAACGGGTCCCGCCCGGCCTGCGCGGCGAGGGCGTCGAGCGACTCGGTCTGGTCCGGCTCGTAGTTCAGCGGCATCCGCAGCGGGAACGTCCGGCTCAGCGAGTGGCTGAACATGGCGGGCAGCGAATTGCGCATCGATCCGGGCTTGGGGTCGGGCACGTCGGACTCGGCGAGGATGGCCTGTTTCACCTCGGGCCGGCGCAGCGCCGCGACCATCTCGGCGTGCGGCAGGCCGGCGTAGCGCAGGAAAGTCGGGCGCTGCATGAAGTAGTGGTAGCCCTGCAGTGTGGTCAGGATCGTCGCGCCGCGCGGCGCGATCATCGGCGACAGGTGCGCGCCTGCCGAGTTCTGCGCCCGCGCGGTGTCCAGGGCCATCCGCCAGGCGTCGGGGTCTTCGTTGCTCTGCGCCGTGGTGAACGTGATGCGTACGTCGCAGTCGCGCGAGATGCGGCCGAACATCCGGACCTCGTCGCCGAGGTCGTACGGGTCCTCCGCCCGGGACGGCTTGCGGTTCACGCCGCCGGGGATGGCCTGGATGACCGCGGGCCCGGCCTCGCGAAGCGCGCCGGCCAGGGCGCGAAGCTCCTCCTCGGGCGCGAACGTGCCCGGCACGCTGTAGCCGGACATCGCCCGGTGGAACAAGATCCGCGAGGTGCTGAACCCGAGCGCGCCGGCCGCCCGGGCGTCCCGGACCAGGCCGACCATCTGCGCCAGTTCGCCGGCCGTCGCGGCGGACTTGCCTGGGTCGTCGTCCCAGCTGCGCGGTCCCATGACGTAGTAGCGAAGCGGGCCGTGCGGAATCTGCAGCCCTACGTCGACCGCCCACGACTGGCTGCGCAGGTAGCCGATGTACTCGGGGAACGACTCCCAGCTGCCCCACGGGATGCCCTCGTACAGGGCCGTCCCAGGGATGTCCTCCACCCCCTCCATCATGTCGATGAGGTCGCTCTCCTGCCCCGGACGGACCGGCGCGAAGCCGACGCCGCAGTTGCCCGTGACCACGGTGGTGACGCCGTTGCTTGCCGAGCCCTCCAGGTGGTCATCCCAGGTCAGCTGGCCGTCGTAGTGGGTGTGCACGTCGATCCAGCCAGGGGCGACCACCGCCCCGTCCGCGTCGACCACGTGACGCGCGCGTTCGTCGACCTTGCCGACGGCCGTTATCACGTCGCCGTCGACGGCCATGTCGGCCGCGAACGGCGCGCTCCCGGTACCGTCGACGACGAGGCCACCCTTGACGATCAGGTCGTGCATTGCTCTCGCTCCTCGTGGCTGGCTGCTTGGGTCTCCAGAGAGGACTGTGGGGTCCAGACCATCCGGCTGGGCCCCACAGTCGTCACCTCTCGCCGCCGGTTAGCCGATGGCCCCTGCGGCGTACACCTTGCCGTTCCTTATCTGGTACAGGTCCAGGCCAGATGCGCAGGTCGCCTGGTACGGCGCCACGCCCGGGCAGGAGATCTGGCTCGCGCCCATGTTGACCGGGCCCTTGTAGCCCTCGATCGCGGCCAGCGCGGAGGCACTGGTGATGCTGGTCGCTCCCTTGAACACGTTGACGAGCGTCAAGATCGTGCCCCAGCCCATCTCGCCGAAGGCGCCCACGGTCCCGCCCGCGCCGTACTTGCCGCGCTCGGAGTTGAACAGCGTGATATCGGGATCGGTGCTGCCGGTGACGAAGGAGACCTTGTAGTTCTCGACGAAGTACCAGTCCTGGTAGATCGACGGGTCCTGCGCGATCGTGGCCAGGTTCAGGCAACCCGGGTCGCCGATGACCTTCTTCGGCTTGAGCGACAGGGATTGCAGCGCGGTCGCGACCCGCGAGCAGTCGACGGTGAAGGCCATCATGAGGTCGGCGGACCCGGCGCCGGACGCCGCGACCTGCGAGATGACGTCGGCGGAGTTGGCCGGAACCTGCGTGGTCGTCACCTTGATGCTGTGGTTGAGGTGGCCCGTCACGTACTTCTCGCCGGCCTCTGAGGAGGCCTCGCCCTCGTAGAGGTAGGCGAGCGAGGAGATGCCGAGGCCGTTGAGGTAGCTGACCAGGCTCGGGTAGTAGTTGGAGCCCGAGTAGTAGAAGAAGGTGTCCGCCGGGTCGTTGTCTGCCGGGGTAATGCCGATCATGCCGAGCGTGGGCTTGTGCGCCGCCTCCATCGCCTGGTAGAAGGGCCCGCCGTTGAGCGTCAGGCCGACGATGGCGAACGGGATCTTCGGGTTGTTGGCGAATTCCTCGCCGCATTCCTGCGCCGACTGGGCGTCGTTCTTCATGTCGCAGCTGACGAGCTCGATCTTGTGTCCGGCCACCCCGCCGTTGGCGTTGACGTACTGCACGGCTGCCTGCGCGTCGGTGAGGATGCCGGGGAATGAGGTGGTGCCCGTGTCCATGTTCGCGAAGCCGATCTCGATCACGCTGCCGCCGGCCGTGTTACCGGCCGCCTGCGCGGCGGACGAGCTTGCGGGGGTGGACGGGGAGTTACTCGCCGTGGTGCTGCTGCTGTTGCTGCTGCAGGCCCCCAAGGCAAGGATTGCTGCCGTCGCGCCTGCGGCGGTGACATATCTCGACTTTGACAGGTGCACGCTCGTTTGCCCCTTCTAGTTCTGGCTACAGCCCGGTGCCGGACTCGCGCTGTCGGCGGTGTGCCGTGCCCGAGCTTGCGCACCACATCCGTGCCAAGGCGTGACAGAGCTCGCTGGGCGGAGATACCTGCTCCGTGCAGGTACAGCGGCCGAGCTAAGAGTGCCGCTAGGCTGTTATGTGTTGATCAGCAATACACGCTGGATCAGTAGGTAAAATCTAGGCCTTCCACGCAGATGTGTCAAGGAACACATCCGTGCGGTTCACAGCGTCTGGACGTCTGTTTCCAGCGCCCGGTGGAAATGCTGCATCGCGACTTCGGCGCGTCCGTAGCGGAAGAGCCGATCGGGGCGCGCGAACGAGTTGCGCTGGATCGTTTCCTCCATCGGCCAGTCCTCGTCCTTGGCGGCCTGCATGAGAACCTCCCAGCTGCGCGCGACGCGCTCGCGCAGCCGGTCATCGAGGCGGTCGGCGGGCGCGAATACCCTGATGGTGGTGACCGAGTAATCCGCGCGGTCCGGGCCGGGCCAGACCGTCCAGAACTCGACGTGGTCGGGCGGGGACATGACCATCGAGTTCGGGTACAGGCGGAGCATCGAGGAGATCATCCGCCGGTCGGCCGGGACATCGCCGCCTTCCGCGACCAGATCGGCCATCCGCCGCCTGGGCACGAACATCTGGCCGTGCAGCCCGTAGTCGTTCCAGGCGCTGCAGCTCTTGGCTCGCATCTTGCCGACCGTGCTGGGGTGCAGGAACTTCGGGTGCAGCAGGTCGGTGCCGCCGTCCATGATGAGCTTCCAGTTGATCGGCAGCGGGAACGACTCGTCCATGAGCATGACCGACTCGTCCAGGCCGGCCTCGGTGAGCTGCCGGTCCACGTCCGGGCCGAGGTAGCCGCCCAGGTCGCTCGTGGCCCCGCTCAGGTCCACCCAGAGCAGGCCGTGCCGCTCGAACACGGCGAGCTTCTCCAGCCCGTTGCAGGAACGCTCGATCGGGCCGAAGAACGGCTCGTGCGGGACGTACTGCAGGGCGCCCGTCTCGCTCTCGTAGCTCCACCCGTGGTACTTGCAGGCGAAGACGCGCCGGCTGCCCGCCGCCGCGTCCTCGACGATCCCGCCGCGGTGCAGGCACATGTTCACGTACCCGCCCACGCTGCCGTCGCCGCGCCGGACCAGGATCACCGGCGTGCCGAGCACCTCGCGGGTGACGAAGGTGCCCGGCCCGGGCAGTTCGCTGTGGTGCCCGACCACGACCGGACGGCGGTGCAGGACACGGCGCTCCAGCGCCGCCCGCTCGGCGCTGGTGAAGTTGGCGACCGGGACCATGAGGTCGTCGGGCGCCATGTCCGTGGTGGAGTTGGTGAGATGGCCGATGAGCCTCGTGACGACATCGGACTGCACGGTGCTGGTCATCATGGCCTCCTTAGGGTGTCGGGTCAGGCAGGCCCTGCGGAACGGCGTCCGCTCCGAGCCAGTCGCGCAGCACCGCCGCCTGGTCCGCGCCGAGCGCCGGGGGCGGCTCGGGAGCGAACGCGGCGCCGTCGACGCGGACCGGGCTGGCGATGAGCCTGACCCCCGGCGTGCCGTCGACGGTGCTGTCGTAGGTGTTGGACCGGGCGAGGAAATGCGGATCGGCGGCCAGTTCGGTGAGCGTGTTCACCGGCCCCCCGGCGATGTCGGCGGACACGAACGCCTCGATCCACTCCGGCCTGGTGCGCGAGGCGAAGATCGCCGACAGCTCGGCCCACAGCGCCGACTTGACCGCGGGATCCTCTGACGAGGGTTCGCCGACCAGGTCGCCGCGGCCGCACTCGGCGCAGAAGTTGGCCCAGAACTTGGCCTCCATGGCCTGCAGCGAGATGAGCTTGCCGTCGGCGCAGCGGTAGAACTCCACCCGCGGCCAGCCGCCGACGTTCCCGCCCATCGTCTGGTCCGCGCGGACGCTGATCCGCGACCGGTTCAGCTCCACCTCGACGCTTCCCGGCAGCCACGCCGACGCCGCGTCGCAGCTGGCGACCTCCAGCCTGGCGCCCTGGCCGGTCACCTCGGCGTTGCGCAGCGCGCTGAGCACTCCGACCGCCGCGTAGAGCCCCGCGGCGTGGATGCCCACCTCGACCGCGCGCCGCCGCGGGCGGTGCACGGCGCCGTCGCCGTCGAACTCGGGCTCGAGCAGGGCGCAGTACGCGTCGTACAGGTGGCCGTGCGAGCCGAGGGCGTGATAGGGCCCGCTCGCGCCGAGCCCGGTCAGGCTGCAGAACACCAGCCGCGGCGCGCGCTGCCGCAGCACGTCGTAGCCCAGGCCGAGCCGGTCGAGCACGCCGGCCCGCATGCCCTCGATCACGACGTCGGCCCTGGCCGCCAGGTCGAGCCAGACCTCCCTGTCCGGCGGCGAGCGCAGGTCGAGCGCGATGCCGCGCTTGCCGCGGTTCCACCGCAGGTGGTTGAAGCTCGGCCCGTCCGGGCCGCCGACCGCCCACTCGCCAAGCCGGCGTACCGGATCACCGCGGCCGGGCGCCTCCACCTTGACCACGTCGGCACCGAAGTCCGCCAGCAGGCCGCCCAGGCTGCTGGACGCGAACTGAGCGAACTCGAGCACCCGGACGCCGTCGAGGAACCGGTACCCGGTCACGAGGCGGCCTGGGCCGGCGCGAACGTGGCGACCGCGCCGTCGTCGGCAAGCGACCTGATGTCGCCGGGGGAGTAGCCAAGCTCCGCGAGGATCTCCGCCGTGTGCTCACCCACAGAAGGCGGTGCGCGGTGCGGGCGGATGGCCGAGGTCCCGTCCAGGGAGAAGTAACCGCCCGCCTGCTCCAGCCGGCCGAACTCTGCCTGCGGGTAGGCGACGGTGATCCCGGCGGCGCGGTGCTCGGCATCGTCGAAGAAGTCGAACCAGTAGAACTCGCGGACCCGTTCGCAGGGGACTGCGTGCTCGTCCAGGCAGGCGAGGATCTCGGCGGTCGGCCGCGCGGCCGCCCGGTCCTCCAGGTCGGCCGGCCCGTCGGCCGCCAGCGCGGCCAGCGCCGCTCGCTGCTCCGCCTCGTCGTCGGCCACCAGCGCGATCCACCCGTCCTGGCACCGGTAAAGACGGTGGAACGGGCCGAGCCCGGTCTGGTCCGCGGTGAGCCTCGGGTAAGGCGCCGGGGTGTTCCCCGGCGGGAGCAGGAGCGTCTCGCTCGTGCTGAAGGTCGCGGTCGCGAGCAGCGACACCTCGGTGGCGGTCGCGATCCCCGTCCGGCGGCGATGATAGAGCGCGAGGACGGTGGCGAACGCGGACAGCGCGGCGGTCTGCTCGTCAAGCGTGCCGACGGCGGAGGCCACCGGCTCGTTGCCCGTACCGGCCAGCTCTCGCGTCCAGCCGGACATGCCCTGGAACACCGAGTCGTATCCCGGCCAGTCCGCTCGCTCGCCGTCCGGGCCGTAGGCGCTGGCGTGGCTGAACACCAGATCGGGCCGGATCGCCCGCACGGACGCCTCGTCCAGGCCGAGCTCACGCGCGGACGACGGCCGCATGTTGTGGTGCACGACGTCGGCGGTGGCGATGAGCCTGTCGATGACCAGGCGGCCGGCCGGCTTCTTCATGTCCACGGCCAGGCCGCGCTTGCCGCGGTTGGCGGCCACCACGAAGTCGTCGCGCCAGTTGCGCATTCGCTCGCCGCGCAGCGGCTCCACCTTGATCACATCGGCGCCGAGGTCGGCGAGCAGCATGCCCGCCATCGGCCCGGCAAGGAACGAGCCGAAGTCGAGCACCCGGATCCCGGCCAGCGGCTTTGCCCCCCCGTCCGCGCCGGTGCCGGCCTGCGCCGCAGTGGCCGTCGGCGCAGCCACCGCTGTTTTCTTTGATACCGAACGAACGGTGGTGATCAGGTCCTGGTCAGCGCCTAGTCGCGGCGCGGCGCTTCGCGGCGCGGCTGGCGGTGCCGTCCGCACGGGCACGGCCGCTTGCAGCGCGTGGCCCCACACCGGGTCGTCGACCTCGACGCGGTAGCCGTTCGCGACCACCTCCGGATGCAGCAGCAGCCCGCCGAACGTGCCCAGCTGCTCCACCGCCACATCGGCGGCGCGCAGCGTCTGCAGCCAGGCGGCCGCAGGCCGGCGGCGCACCGCCGCGGCCAGCACGCGCGGGCCGAACCGCGCGCCGGTCAGGCCGAGCTCCGCCAGGAGCTCGCTGATCTCGCGCAGCGCCGCGAGGTTCACCCGCTCGCCCGGGTTGAGGATCGCGATCCAGTTGTCGTCGCTGCACCGGTACGTGCCGAACTGGACGTTCCTTGTCGGCCCGGTGAGCAGGCTGGGCGAGGGCCGCTCGGCGCGGTTCCAGTAGAGGTTGGCGGTGTAGGCGGCGCCCTGCTGCAGCGAGGTGTCGGCACGGCCGCCGCGGCCGGTGATCTCGCGCTCGTACAGCCGCGCGGCGACCGCCGTCGCCGCCAGGCAGGTCGCCGCCCAGGTGGCGGCCGGCAGGCGCAGCATCAGCGGGCCCTCGCGCCAGCCCGGCTGCAGGTCGGTCAGGCCCATCCTGGCCTGCACGAGCAGGTCGTCCCCGCCGCGCTCGGCATCGGGATGGTAGGCCGCGTAGCCGGTAATCGCCGACACGATCAGCCGGGGGAAGGCGGCCGCGAGCTCGCCCGCGGCCAGGCCGGCCGCGGCCGCCTTGCTCGGCGGCAGCTCGTGCACGAGCACGTCGGCCCCGGTGAGCAGGGCGTGCAGCGTCGCCAGGTCGCGGTCATCGCCTAGGTCGAGCACGATCGACCGCTTGCTGCGGTTCCAGGTGGCGAACGCCGCCGGGTGCGCGCGCCGCAGCCGGTGCCCGCCGGGCGGCTCGACCTTGATTACGTCGGCGCCCAGCTCGGCAAGCAGCAGCGTCGTGACCGACCCGGCGTGTGCGCCGCACAGGTCGATGACCGTGATGCCGCTGAGCATCGGCTGCGTCGGGTCGGCGGTCCTGCCATTGGATCCCATAGCTGCCGTCACTGCTCCGATGTCTCGGGCGCTTTACGTTCGTATATATCTACGATACGCTGCGTATCAGCTAGAGATACTAGAACGCGGATGGCGTACACGTCAACGATGGGGCGCATGGACATAGCTGCAGGCGTAAGGATCACCGGCGTCCGTCAGCACCGCGCATGGCTGGCGAGGGTCACCCCGCCGGTTGAGCGGCTGGCGGCCGACCTGTGGTCGATCCCCGTGCCCATACCGGACAGCCCGCTGCGGTATGTCTCGGTCTACGTGCTGGCGGGCGACGGCGGGCTCACCCTGGTAGACGCCGGCTGGGACAGCGACGAGTCATGGACCTGCCTCCGCGACGGCCTGGCGTCGATCGGTGCCGCCGTCGCCGACGTGCACGGCTGCCTGGTCACCCACCAGCACTACGACCATCTCGGGCTGGCCGGCCGCGTGCGCGCGGCCTCGGGTGCCTGGGTCGCGCTGCACCCGGCCGACGTGCCCAGGTCGGCGCGGCACGATCTGCGCCGTCCCGAGCGAGCGGCGCGGGCGCAGTGGAGATGGCTGATGGCGATGGGAGCGCCGGCCGACGAGGCGGGTCGGCTGATGGACGCCCTCGCCGCCTTCGACATCCTTGACTACCCAGAACCCGACCGGCTGGTGCAGGACGGCGAGATCGTCCGCGTGCCAGGCTGGGCGTTGCGGGCCATCCACACGCCCGGGCACACGCCCGGCCATCTGGCCTTCTTCGCGGAGTCGCGGGGCCTGCTCTTCTCCGGAGACCACGTGCTGCCCCGGATCAGCCCGCACGTGCCGAGCGAGATCGAGCCGGAGACCGACGCGCTCGGCGACTACCTCTGCTCGCTGGACAAGATCGCCGGGCTGCCGGCGCAGGAGGTGCTGCCCGCCCACGAGTGGCGCTTCGCCGGGCTGGCGGGCCGGGTGGCCGAGCTCATCGCGCACCACGAGCACCGGCTTGCCGAATTGCTCGAGGTCATCGGGAGATCTCCGGGCCTGGTCGCGTGGCAGCTGGCCGGCGAGCTGACCTGGTCCCGCAGCTGGGACCAGTACGACGGGTTCATGCGCGTCTCCGCGGTCGACGAAACGATGGCCCATATATCCAGGCTGCTCGCGATCGGGCTGATTATCGCCACGGACGAGCCGGCCCCGCGTTACTTCGCGGTGCCCGCAGGTCCGGGGGCCGGCCCGGGCGCGCCGGGGTGAGGAGCGCCCGTGCTCGATAAGACCATGCCGACCGCCGCGGCGGCGGTAGCCGACATCCGCTCCGGGTCGACCATCGCCGTGGGTGGCTTCGGCATGTGCGGCGTGCCGATCGCGCTGATCGACGCGCTGTGCGCCAGGGACGTCGGAGACTTCGAGATCGTCAGCAACAACTGCGGCAGCGATGGCTGGGGCCTGGGCAAGATGCTCTCCTCCGGCCGGGTGCGCCGGGTGATCGGCAGCTTCGTCGGCGAGAACCGCGAGATGGCCAGGCAGTACCTGGCGGGCGAACTGGAACTCGAGCTGACCCCGCAGGGCAGCCTGGCCGAGCGGTTGCGGGCCGGCGGCGCGGGCATCCCCGCGTTCTACACCAAGGCCGGGGTCGGCACGCTGGTGGCCGACGGCGGCCTTCCCTGGCGGTACGGCCCGGACGGCTCGGTCGCGATCGCCAGCGCCCCCAAGGAGGTCCGCGAGTTCGGCGGCGAGGCATTCGTCCTGGAACGCGCGATCGCGGCCGACGTCGCGCTCGTGCACGCCTGGCGCGGCGACCGCCACGGCAACCTCGTCTACCGCCACAGCGCTTCGAACTTCAACCCGGTCTGCGCGTCAAGCGCCCGGCTGACCATCGCCGAAGTCGAGGAACTCGTCGAGCCCGGCGAGATCGATCCTATGATGGTGCACACGCCGGGCATCTTCGTCACCAGGATCGTCGCCGTGCCCGACGCCGTTAAGGCCATCGAGAAGCTGACGGTCTCCCGGCGGGGTGGCCGGTGACGCTGTCCCGCGACGAACTCGCCGCGCGGGTCGCAGCCGAGCTGCGCGACGGTCAGTACGTCAACCTCGGCATCGGGCTGCCCACGCTGGTGGCCGATCACATCCCGGCCGACATGGACGTCATCCTGCACAGCGAGAACGGCATCCTCGGCGTCGGCCCGTACCCGGAGCCCGGCCGGGCCGACCCGGATCTCATCAACGCGGGCAAGCAGACCGTCACGGTCAGGGCTGGGGCAAGCTTCTTCGACTCCGCGACCTCCTTCGGCATGATCCGCGGGCGCCACCTCGACGTCGCGGTGCTCGGCGCCATGCAGGTCAGTTCGCGCGGCGACCTGGCGAACTGGGCGATTCCCGGCGCCATGATCAAGGGAATCGGCGGCGCGATGGACCTTGTCCACGGGGCGGCCACCGTCATCGCGATGACCATGCATGTCGCCAACGACGGCTCGCCGAAGCTGGTCGCGGACTGCACCCTCCCGCTCACCGGCGCCGGCTGCGTCACCAGGGTCATCACCGACATGGCCGTGCTGGACATCGGCCCGGACGGCTTTGTGCTGACCGAGACGGCGCCGGGCGTGAGCGTGGCCGACGTGCTGGCGGCAACCGGGGCGGCGGTGAAGGTCGCGCTGGCCGCTTGAAAAGGAGATTGGCGCCAGATATCGTAGCGTACGACACATTGTATATCACTGAATGATACAAACTAGCCTGTCTGCGGTCCCGGAAAGGCCCGCTAGAAGGGGGTGTGACGGTGAATGCGCCGAGCCACATTCCGCCCGAGCTGATCAACGACTTCGATATCTACGATGACGGGCTGGTGGGCAACTTCAGGCACTGCCTCGATGGCCTGCCGCCGGTGTCCTACACCACCGCCAACGGCGGTCACTGGATCATCCAGGGCTACAAGGAAATCACCGCGGCCATGCGGGACCCGGAGACCTTCTCCAGCTGGCCGGCGTCACTGCCGGCCGATCTCGCCAAGGGCCGGGGCCGCTTCGTCCCGCTGGAGTACGACCCGCCGGAGCACAGCGCGTACCGGTCCGTCCTGTCCTCCTTCTTCTCCGTCGGCCGGGTGCGCGAGCTCGACAGCACCTTCAGGTCGCTCGCCAGGTCGCTGATCGACCAGTTCGCCGGGCTGGGCGAGTGCGACTTCATGGAGAGTTTCGCCAGGCCGTTCCCCGCGATGATGTTCCTCGGCCTGATGGGCTGGCCGCTGGAGAAGATGACCGACTTCTGCGCCTGGGTCGACGGCTTCCAGCACGGCGGCGGCGGCCTGAGCGACGACACGCGGGTAAAGAACGTACGCGCCTCCTCGATCGCCAGCGCCTATGACTACTTCCGCGGTTTCGTGCGCGCGCGCCGACAGGAGCCGGGCGACGACATCACCTCGGCGCTCGTGCAGGCGGTGCTCCCGGACGGGCGGCATCTCACCGAAGACGAGATCCTCGACTACATCTTCCTGCTCCTGATCGCCGGGCTGCACACCGTCGAGGGCGCGCTGGCGTTCGGCGTCATGCACTTCGCCACCCATCCCGAAGACAGGCAACGGGTGATCGACGAACCGAAGGTGCTGGTGACGACCGTCGAGGAGCTGCTGCGGCTCGAGCCCCCCGCGTGGGGTACCGGACGCGTCGCGGCGCGCGAGGTGACCATCGGCGGCGTCACCATCCGGCCAGGCGAGAAGGTGCTGCTCCCGCACCAGACGGCCAACCTCGACCCGGCGGTGTTCCCCGATCCCGACCGCTTCGACCCGCAGCGGATGCCGAACGCGCACGTCTCGTTCGGCGGCGGCCCGCACCGCTGCATGGGGGCGCACCTGGCCCGGATCGAGTTGCGGGTGGCCTTCGAGGAGCTGCACTCGAGGATCCAGGACTACACGCTGGATCCGGCCCGGCCGCCGGTCCAGCACATGTCCCAGACTCGCGGCGTCGCCTCGCTGCACATCCGTTTCAGCGCATCGCCGCCGTCGGCGGCGGACCGGGCTGCGAGGGCGGCCGGATGACTCAGGCGCAGGTCAAGACCGTTCCGGTGGTGGATTACCTGTGCCTGGACGACGGCGAGCCGAAGCTGACGGCGCTGGTCTGCGACGCGTGCGGTGCGCACTATTTCGACCACAGAGAGGCCTGCGCCTCGTGCAGCTCCAGCGGCCCGTTCACCCGTGCCGACCTGCCGCGCACCGGGCGGGTGGGCGCGTTCACGATCGTCCACCGCGCCGCGAACGGCGTCCGCACGCCGTTCGTGTCGGCCGTCGTCTACCTCGATGACGGCACCGCGGTCCGGGCGAACGTGGTCAACTGCGCGCCTTCTCCCGAGCAGGTTCACCTGCACATGCCGGTTCGGCTTGTCACCTTCGAGCTCGGCACGGACTCGGAAGGCACCCGCGCCATCGGCTTCGGCTTCGAGCCGGCCTGAGCCCGGCCGTTCGCTGTTCCGTCCACTTACCAGGAGACGAGATGCCAAGACCCGAATCCGGCAGCATATGGGTGATCGGCGTCGCGATGACGCCCTTCCGGCGCTACGCCGACGCGGACGCCTACGATCTCGGCGGACGGGCGGCGCTGGCCGCGCTTGCCGATGCCGGGCTCACGGTGGCCGACGTGGACGTGCTGGCCGCGGGCAGCGTCAACCAGGCGCGGCCCTACCCCGCCCAGCAGATCCAGCGGCGCATCGGGCAAACGGGCATCCCGGCGTACAACGTGCTCAACGCGTGCGCCACCGGCGCGACCGCGGTCCGCGTGGCGTACCTGGCCATCGCCGCGGGCGAGGCCTCGATCGGGCTGGCCGTGGGCTGCGAGCAGATGGGCAAGAAGGGGCTGCTCGGCCAGGCCGCCCCGGTGGCGGCCGACAGGTACGTGCCAGCCGGCAAGTACGGCGCGGTCATGAACATCGAGGGCGTCCTGGGTACCGGCCTGATGCCGGGCGTCTTCGCCCAGGCCGGAATGACGTACGCCGCCAGGCACGACGGGGTGGGTTTCGAGCAGTTCGCCAAGATCGCCGTGAAGAACCATGCGCATTCGGCGCTTAACCCGCTGGCCCAGTACCGGAAGGAATTCTCCCTGGAAGAGATCATGGCGGCGGAGATGATCAGCTACCCGAATACGGTGCTGATGTGCTGCCCGACCGGAGACGGCGGGGCCGCAGCCGTCCTGGTGTCGGGGGAGCGGCTGGCCACCATGCCGGGCGAGGTGAGACGGCGAGCGGTCAAGATCTCCGCCTCGGTGATGACCTCCGATCCCTACGTCGCCGACGGGCTGGTGCAGCCCGACGTGAACACCCTCACCCGCAACGCCGCCGACCAGGCCTACGCCCGCGCGGGGGTCGGGCCTGAGGACCTCGATCTCGTCGAGCTGCACGACTGCTTTGCCACCGCCGAACTGCTGCACTACGACAACCTCAGGCTCTGCGAGCCGGGCGGCGCCGGGGACTTCATCGACAGCGGGGCGCCGTGGCGGACCGGCAGGACCCCCGTCAACGTCTCCGGCGGCCTGCTGTCCAAGGGCCACCCGCTCGGCGCGACCGGCGTGGCCAACATCTTCGAGGTGACAACACACCTGCGCGGTGAGGCCGGCGACCGCCAGATAGCGGACGCGAAGGTCGGCATGGCACATGTCATCGGGCTTGGTTCCGCTTGCGCGATCCACATCCTGGAACGGGCCGCCGCATGAGCGGCCTGGCCGGGATGCCGCCTGGTCTTGTCCGTCAGCTCTCGACGTCCGGAGTGTAGCGGTCATGTTCTTGCGTGGGATAAGGGTCATCGAGCTCTGCGATGAGATCGGCGAATACGCCGGTAAGGTCCTGGCCGGCCTCGGCGCCGACGTGATCAAGGTCGAGCCGCCTGGCGGGGAGGGCACGCGCCGCATCGGTCCCTTCTACCAAGACAGCGGCGATCCCGACCAGAGCCTGTACTTCTGGAACTACAACTTCGGGAAACGCGGCGTGATCGTCGACCACGAGGCCGACGAGGGCAAAAGGAAGCTCGCGGCGTTGATCGCCAGCGCCGACGTCCTGCTTGAGACCCGCGGCGAGGCCTGGCTGCAGCGGTGCGGCCTGGGCCGCGAGGAGCTGGCCGGACGCCATCCCCGCCTGGTCCACATCCGGGTATCCGCGTTCGGTGACTCGGGCCCGTGGAGCCAGTACAAGGGCAGCGACCTGGTTCATCTTGCCCTCGGCGGCGTGATGATGAACTGCGGCTACTCCCCGGACCCCGAGGGAAACTACGACACGCCGCCGGTAGCGCCCGCCATGTGGCAGGCCTACCACATCACCGGCGAGATGGCCGCCTACGGCGTGGTAGGCGCGCTCAACCACCGGCTCGAGACAGGCGAGGGCCAGTACCTCGCGGTCTCGGTCCACGAGGCCGTCAGCAAGAACACCGAGACCGACATCCCGAACTGGGTCTTCGCCCGGCGGGTGCACCTGCGCCAGACCTGCCGGCATTCCTCGCCGCTGATCAGCGGGCCGACGATCGGCCAGACCGCGGACGGGCGGTGGCTGCTGCCCTACCGCACCTACCTGCGCGGCTACGTGGATGCCTTCCCGGGCACCGTGCGCCTGATGGCCAAGCACGGCATGCAACTGGACCTGGAGGACGCGGGGTACCTCGAGCCCGAGGTGCGGGCCTCGGAGAAATTCAACGTCTACTACGGTGCGCTTGTCGACCGGTTCATCCGCGCTTTCTCATTCGACCGGGAGATCTGGCGCGAGGCCCAGGCGGAGGGATTGCCGTGGGCTCCGCTGCGCCGGCCGGAGGAGATCCTGGACGACGAGCACTTCCTGTCCAGGGGGAGCCTCGCCGACGTCGAGCACCCGGAGCTCGGCAGGACGTTCAGGTACGTGGTCGCCAAGTGGCTGGCGCCCGGCGTGCCCTGGCGTACCGGGCCGCGGGCACCGCTGCTCGGCGAGCACGACGATGAGGTCTTCGCCGAACTGCCGGCGGCGCGGCCGGCACCGGTGACGGCTCCGCCGCCGAAGGCACGTCCGCTCGGCGAGCGGCCGCTGAGCAAGAGGGGCAAGCCGTTCGCGCTCGACGGCATCCGCATCATCGACCTGTCGTGGCTGCTGGCCAGCGGGGGTGCCGGACGGTTCCTGACGGCGCTCGGCGTCGAGGTGATCAAGGTCGAGCACCTGTCCCGCCCCGACGGCATGCGGTTCAGCAACGGGCCGGTCCCGCCCGGCGGCCGGGCCGAACGCGACGCGGCTACCGGCCCGCTGATGCACACTCTCGGGCCCAAGGACTGGAACCGCGGCGGCGGCTTCATGGAGATCAACTCAGGAAAGCGTTCGTTCTCGCTCGACCTCAAGACGGACGAGGGCAGGGCGATCCTGAGCGAGCTGATCAAGACGGCCGACGTCGTCACCGAGGGTTTCTCGCCGGGGACCATGCAGCGGATGGGCTTCGGCTACGAGCGCCTGAAGGAACTCAAGCCGGACATCGTCTACGTCCAGCAGTCCGGCCTCGGCCAGGCCGGCGTCTACGGGCGGCTGCGGTGCTACGGCCCGGTCGCGGCCGCCTTCGCCGGCCTGACGGAGATGTCCGGGCTGCCCGAGCCGTACCCGCCGGCCGGCATCGGGTATTCCTACCTCGACTGGTTCGGCGCCTACAACATGGCGCTGGCCATCGTGTCCGGGCTCTACCGCCGGCGGGTGACCGGCGAAGGGTGCTGGGTCGACTCTTCGCAGGTCGAGACCGGTATGTACCTGACCGGGACCGCTCCGCTCGACTTCGCGGCGAACGGCCGGCGCTGGCAGCGCTACGGGAACGCCTCGCCGTACAAGCCGGCCGCGCCGCACGCGGCATTCCGCGCCTCGGGCGAGGACCGCTGGATCGCGATCGCCTGCTTCACCGAGCAGGAGTGGCGCGGCCTGGTCGGCGTCCTCGGCGACCCGGGCCTGCTCGCGGATCCGGCGTACGCGACCCTGGCTGCCCGCCTGGAGCACTCCGCCGCGCTTGAGCGCCGACTGGGCGAGCTCACGGTCTCCTGGGACGGCTACGAGCTCATGGCCGCCCTGCAGGCCAGCGGCGTCCCGGCCGGCGTCTGCCAGAGCGCGGAGGACCGGTGCGAGATCGATCCGCAGCTCAAGCACGACGGATGGCAGGTCGAGCTGAGGCAGCGCGACAACGGCTGGTGGCCCGTCAAGGAGATACCGGTGAAGTTCGAGAAGACCCCGGCCTACATCGGCGGGCCGTTCGACCGTTCCGGGCCGAGCTACGCGCAGGATAACGACTACGTCCAGCGCGAGATCCTCGGGCTGTCGCAGGAACGGATCGACGAGCTGACCGACAAGGGCGTCTTTTGAGCCTGTTGAATTGAGGAGACCCAGATGGGCCTATGCGAGGGACGGGTTGTCGTCGTCACGGGCGCCGGACGCGGTATCGGGCGCGCCCACGCGCTCGAGTTCGCCAGGCAAGGGGCCAGGGTCGTGGTCAACGACCTCGGCTCGGCGCCCGACGGCTCGGGCAGTTCGGTCACTCCCGCGGCCGGCGTCGTCGGCGAAATCGGCTCGCTCGGCGGCGAGGCGGTCGCCGACTACCACGACGTCAGCGACTGGGATGGCGCGGCCGCGCTGGTCCAGACCGCGATCGAGGAGTTCGGGAAGCTCGACGTGCTCGTCAACAACGCCGGCATCCTGCGTGACCGGACGCTGGCCAACATGACAGAGGGGGAGTGGGACTCGGTTGTCCAGGTGCACCTGAAGGGCACGGCGGCGACCAGCCACGCGGCAAGCGTCCACTGGCGCGAGCGGTCGAAGGCCGGCGAGCAGGTCGACGGCCGGCTGATCAACACCACCTCATCCTCGGGACTGTACGCGACGGCGGGCCAGTCGAACTACGCCGCCGCGAAGGCCGGCATCGCCGCTCTCACCATCGTCGCCTCGCGTGAGCTGGCCCGCTACGGCGTGACAGCCAACGCCGTCTACCCCACCGCGGTCAGCAGGCTCACCGAGCAGCTGTTCCGGTCGCGCGGGCTCATCGACGAAGACGGCGGGCTCCACGGCGAGGCCGCGACCCTGGACCCGGCCAACGTCTCGCCGATCGTGGCATGGCTGGGCAGCACAGAATCCGGCGAGGTCAGCGGGCGGATCTTCGGTGTCAGGGGATACCGGATCACCGTGGCAGAGGGCTGGCACATGGGTCCTGAGGAGACCAGCGAGGGCAGGTGGTCGACCGAGAAGGTCGGTGAAGCGCTGCTGCGCCTGCACCGCGCCGCCCAGCCCAACGCGGGCTCGAACGGCCGCATCGGGTCATGAGCGCGGCGGGAGCCGGGGACCGGTTCTGGGACTTCCTCGCCGCGGGCTCGATCCGCGTGCCGCGGTGTGACGTCTGCCGCCGCTGGACGTGGCCGGCCCAATACCGCTGCGGCGACTGCGGCAGCTTCGACTTCACCTGGGCCGACGTGGACCCGGTCGGCGAAGTCTTCGCCTGGACCCGGACCCATCACGCCTTCGACCGGTCGCTGGCCGCCAGCCTGCCCTACACGGTCGTCGTCGGGATGCTGCCGGGCAGCGGGAACGTCCGCCTGATCGGGCTGCTCGACCCGCAGGCCGGCGACGTCGAGATAGGGACGCCGGTTCGCGCCGCGGTCGGCGCCGCCGCCGACGGCGGCGCGCGAGTGCTCTGGAAGCGGCCGTGAGCGCCCGGGGGCTGCGCGGGCAGACCGCCGTCGCGGGCATCGGCGGCACCCCGTATTACAAGCGCGGGCAGTCCCCCGACCCGGAGGAGGCACTCTGCCTGAAGGCCATCTGCGCGGCCGCGGCGGACGCGGGAATCCACCCGGGTGACATCGACGGCTTCGTCTCCTACGGCGGCGAGCACAGCTCGGCCACGCAGCTCATGGCCGCGCTCGGCACCCGGGAGCTGCGCTGGTCGGCGATGGTATGGGGCGGTGGCGGCGGCGGAATTCCCGGTGCGCTCGGGATGGCCGCCGCGGCGATCGTCGCCGGGCAGGCCAGCCGGGTCGTGGTCTACCGGGCGATGGCGCAGGGTGCCGGAGGAAGGGTGAACGAGGCCGTCACGGTCGAGCACCTGAGCCCGCACTACACGCGCAACGGGATCCGGTCCGCCGCCCAGATCATGGCGTTGCGGACGCAGCGGCTGCTCGCGGTGGACGGCGTGCCCGCCAGCGCGATGCGCGCGCTGGCCCTGGCCTCCTACTACCACGCGGCGCGCAACCCGGAGGCGTACGCGTACGGCAACACCGTTACCGAGGCGGACTACGACGCGTCACGCTGGATCAGCGCGCCCGTGCGGCTGTATGACTGCTCGCGCGAGAACGACGCCGCGTTCGCCGTCCTGCTCACCGCCGCCGACGAGGCGGCGGCGCTCCGCCAGCCGCCCGCTTACCTGCTGTCCGCGCCGATGGGCTCCGGGCTTGGCTGGGGGGAAATCGAGGAAAGCATCTCGCCCTATACAAGCGCGGGATTCGGGCCGGTCGCGCGACGGCTCTGGTCCGAGTCCGGCTACCGGCCCGCAGATGTCGATTCCGCTCAGATATACACGAATTTCACCGGCCCGGCGGTTGCCGCGATCATCGAGCACGGCTTCTGCTCCGCGGCGCAAGCCGGTGAGTTCCTGACGGTGAAGAACCTCACCGCGCCCGACGGCGAGTTGCCCGTGAACACGTCCGGCGGTGATCTCGCCGAGGGATTCGTGCACGGCATCGGTCTCGTGCTCGAGGCGGTACGCCAGATCCGGGGGACGTCGTCCAACCAGGTCTCCCCGTCCAACCTGGCTCTGATCACGGGGGGACCGGCGTCGCGGCTGGTCAGCTCCGCCCTGCTGGGAACGGCTGCGACGCTATAGGCAGAGAGGGTGCTGACATGCACGACCACGAGAACATGTACATAGACGGCCGATGGGTCCGCCCCGAGCAGAGCGCCGAGCCCATCGCGGTGTACAACAGCACGACCGAAGAGGTCATGGGGCACATACCGCAGGGCGGCGCGGCCGACGTCGACCGTGCGGTGGCGGCGGCGCGGCGGGCGTTCCCCGAGTGGTCGGCGAGCCCGCGCGAGCGCCGGGCCGAGGTCCTGCGCGCGATCAGCGCCGGGCTGAAGGCCCGCTCCGATGAGATCGTCGAGCTCATCGCCGAGGAGATCGGCATGCCGAAGGAGCCCGCCCGGATGCTGCAGGTGGGCCTGCCCAGGGCGTCGTTCTCGAACGCCGCCAAGCTCGTATCGAGCTACGAGTTCGAGCACGAGGTTGAGTCGTCGCTTGTCATCCGCGAGCCGGTCGGCGTGGTCGGCGCGATCACGCCGTGGAACTACCCGCTGCACCAGATCGCGCTGAAGGTCGCGCCGGCGCTGGCAGCGGGAAACACCGTCGTCGTCAAGCCGAGCGAAGTCGCGCCGCTCAACACCTACGTCCTGACCGAGATCATCGCCGGATCCGGCCTGCCGGCGGGGGCCTTCAACCTGGTCACCGGCTACGGGGTGCCGGTCGGCGAGGCGATCGCCGCGCACCCCGACATCGACATGGTCTCGCTCACCGGATCCACCGCGGCAGGTCGGCGAGTGGCCGAACTGGCCAGCGGCACCATCAAACGAGTGGCGCTGGAACTGGGCGGAAAGAGCGCCGGCATCATCCTGCGCGACGCTGACCTCGAGGAGGCCGTGCGCGGCGGCCTGACCCGACTGCTGCGCAACAGCGGCCAGACCTGCACGGCGCTGAGCCGCATGCTCGTGCCGCGGGACCGGCTTGCCGAAGTCGAGGAACTTGCGCTGCGTATCGTCAAGGACTACACGGTCGGGGATCCGCTGGCCGAGGGGACCATGCTGGGCCCGCTGGTCTCGGCGCAGCAGCGCGACCGCGTCCGCGACTACATCCGGAGCGGGCAGGCGGAAGGTGCCCGGTTGATCACCGGCGGCGCGGCGCAGCCGGAATCGCTTCCGCGCGGGTACTTCGTCCAGCCGACCATCTTCTCCGACGTGACCAACGACATGACGATAGCCCGGGAGGAGATCTTCGGGCCGGTGCTGTCGATCATCGCCTACGACGGCGAGGACGAGGCGGTCGCCATCGCCAACGACTCGCCGTACGGATTGTCCGGCGCCGTCTACAGCGGCAGCCAGGAGCACGCCGAGGCGGTGGCCCGCCGAATCCGCACCGGCCAGGTGGAAATAAACGGCGGAACGTTCAACGTGTGGGCGCCCTTCGGCGGCTACAAGCAAAGCGGCCTCGGCCGCGAGGGGGGACGCTTCGGATTCGAGGAGTATCTTGAAGTCAAGTCCCTGCAGCGATAAACGCGCCGTGAGCATGCCATCGTGGCGTGTATCAGTTACGGATATGCTTCGCTGATGGCCCAAGTCCAGAGCATTGATGCTGCGCTGCATGCGCTTGTGGTCTTCGAGCGGATTGCTCAGCTGCAGCCGATCGGAGTGAGCGAGCTGGCGCGAGCTACCGACATGGATAAGAGCCGCGTTCAGCGAATTCTGCTTACTCTCCACGAGGCCAACTGGATCATGCCGGCGCCTGGTCCACGTCGTCGCTGGCAGGTCGCCAGCCGCCCGCTGAACATCCTGCGCCGCGCGGGACGCCTGTATTTGCTTGAACGGGCCGTCGCCCAGATGACATCGCTGCGCGATCAGCTCGCGGAGACCGTTTTCCTCAGCGCCCCGCAGGGCGGTCGCATGGTCGTGCTCGATGCGGCCAAGGGGATGACGCCGCTGCGCATCGAGTTCGATGCGGGCGACAGCTTCTCGCCGCAGTCGGCCTCGGCCGTGTCCATTCTCGCCGCGCTGCCACCGGGGGCGGATCCTTATCTGCTTGAGGGGCAGTCCGACGCCGGGCTCAAGCAGCGGATAGACGAAGCCAGAACGAGAAAATACGCAAGCCTGCAGACCGGGGATTTCGTGGCCTTCGCGGCGGCGATTCCGGACGAAACCGGGTTTCCGTTCGCCTCGCTTACCGTCGCGGCGCCGACTTTCCGCGTGACACGGGCGAAGCGGGCCGAGATCGTCTCCAGCCTCCTGGGCGCGGTCGCTCGCTGTGCCGCGGGCGACTCCTCCGACGCGGGCGTTGGCGACCGCTGAGTCCCGTCCGCCCCCGTTCTGTCCGCTCCCCGCTCCCCCCTCTGCTCGGGGCGCAACCCTTGACATCGGCGGAGCCTTCCTCATACATTTCGATGAGTGAAACATGTTGTATCGTCAGCCGATCTGTAAGAGCGGCGGGCCGACCCCGCCGCCAACGTGACCACAGGTGACGACCCGCCGTTGCGCGCTTTGCGCCGGCCGTTCGGGAGGGATCCGTGGCGAATGATTGAATCGCGCGGCTCTAAGGTCCTCGAGATCCGCGACCTCTGCGTTTCGTTCGGGGCGGTCACCGCCGTCGATCACCTCAGCCTCGACGTCGAGCAGGGAGTCCTGGTCGGGCTGATCGGCTCGAACGGTGCCGGCAAGACGACCGCGCTCGACGCGGTAACGGGTTTCGTGCCGGCCACCGGCAGCGCGCGCTTCGAGGGTCACGAGGTACTCGGCATGCGAGCGCACCACCGCTCACGGCTGGGCATGGTGCGTACCTGGCAAGCCGTGCAGTTGTTCGAGGACATGACGGTTCGGGAGAACTTGCTCGTCGCGGCGGAGGCGCCGGGAGCGATCGAACTGCTGACCGCCGCGATCAAGCGAACCGTCGGCAGGGCGTCGCACGCCAGGGTCGAGCAGGTCGCGAGCGAGTTCGACCTGTCCGACGCGCTCGACCGCAAGCCGTCGGAGCTGTCGCTGGGCCAGCGCAAGATGGTGGGGCTGGCCCGCGGCATCGTGGCAAGCCCGACGCTGCTGCTAGCCGACGAGCCGGCCGCCGGCCTGAGCACCGCGGAGAGCGTCCGGCTGGGCCAGCAGTTGCGCAGGCTGGTTCACGACGGCCTGTCCATGGTCCTCGTTGACCACGACATGGGATTGGTGCTAGGCGTGTGCGATTACCTCTACGTGCTCGATCACGGGAAGCTCATCGCGGAGGGGACGCCGCGTGAGGTGCGCGCGGACGCGTCGGTGATCGCCTCTTACCTCGGCGCGGTTCCGACCGCCGGCGGGCCGGCGCTGAACGGCGCCGCCTCATGACCCGCCTGCTCACCGCCGAGAAAGTGGTTACCGGCTACCAGAACCTGCCGGTGGTACGAAACCTTGACCTGACCGTCGATGCCGGCGAGGTGATTGCCTTGCTCGGGCCGAACGGGGCGGGCAAGACGACCACGCTGCTGACGATATCGGGTTTGCTGCCGGCCATGAGCGGGCGCATCGAGGTGCTGCGCCAGGACGTGGCGAAGGCCGTCAAGCACCCGGAAAAGCTCGCCCGCAGCGGCCTCATGCATGTGCCGGAGGGACGCGCCATCTTCCCGGAGTTCACGGTCGCCCAGAATCTGCGGCTCATCGCGAGTCAGGGGCGCAGGTTCGCGGACGTCGCCCGCACGGCGTTCGAGTTCTTTCCAGAGCTGGAGCCGATCACGAACCGCAAGGCCGGCCTGCTCTCCGGCGGCGAACAGCAGATGCTCGCCCTCGGCCGGGCGGCAGCAGCCCGGCCGAAGCTCCTGCTGATAGACGAGCTCAGCCTGGGGCTCGCGCCGGTCGTGGTGGAGCGCCTGCTGCCCAGGGTGCGGCGCATTGCCACGGAGACGGGCTGCGGCGTCCTGGTGGTGGAGCAGCACGTCCATCAGGCGCTGGCCATCGCCGACCGCGGCTACGTGCTGGCACATGGCGAGGTGGTGAACAGCGGGAGAGCCAGCGATCTGCTGATGGACAGCAGCGTCCTGGAATCCAGCTATCTGGGTGAGAGCACCCTGGAGGGCGCCGAGCCGGCCGGGTCGGCGCCTGCTGCGGACGGCGCGGGCCAGGCGGCAGCGCCGTCCGCCGCCGACGGCACATCCGATCGTTCCGGAAGCAGGCGCCCAGAATGAACCAGTACCTGCTGCTCGCGCTCCTGGGCCTCACCGCGGGATCGGTCTTCGCCATGCTCAGCCAGAGCGCCATCGTCGCCTACCGCGGCTCGGGCGTGGTCAACCTGGCAACCGGCGCCATCGCCATGTACGTCGCTTATACCTATGCCGGCCTGCGCGCCGGGCAGCTGATGATCCTGCCGCTGCCCAACCCGCTGGCCCTCATCGAGGGCATCGCCAGCTGGTTCGGCGATAGCCTGCGCCTGCCACGATGGCCGACCTTCATCGGGGTGGGCGGCCCGATGGGGGTCGTCCCGGCGCTCGCGATATGCGCGGCGGTGTCGGTCGTACTCGGCGGCCTGTCGTATCTGCTGGTGTTCCGCCCGCTGCGGAACGCGTCGCCGCTGGCGAAGACGATCGCGTCCGTGGGCCTTCTGCTCGCCCTGCAGGCGGTCGTCATCCTGCGGTTCGGTACCGACAGCATCGTGGTGCCCAACACGCTGCCGAGCGGTTCGATCACGGTGGGCAGCAGCGCGGTTCCCGTCAACGGGTTCGTCCTGCTTGCCATCGCGGTGGTGGTCTGCGCCGCGCTGGCCCTGGTATTCGGGCGAACCCGTTTCGGCATAGCGACGAAGGCGGCCGCGGGCAACGAGCGCGGCGCCATCATGCTCGGCCTTTCGCCGTCCCGCCTGGCCGCCTCGTGCTGGATGATCAGCGCCCTGGTGGCCGGCATGGCCGGAGCGCTGTTCGCCTCGATCAGCGGCCTGAACCCCACCGACTACACCCTGTTCGTCATCCCGGCGCTGGCGGCCGCGCTGCTGGCCCGGATGAACTCGTTCGTGATCGCCACCGTTGCCGCGGTGCTGATAGGGTGCGCGCAGTCGGTGACGGTTGCCCTGCAGTCATCCTTCAGCTGGTGGCCCCAGTTCGGCTCGGCCAACGGAATTCCCCTGATCATCATCGCCATCGCCATGATCGTCATCGGCCGGACCATACCGGAACGCGGCGCGATCATACGCATCAGGCTGCCCGACAGTCCGGCGCCCAAGTACGTGTTCCGGACGGGACTGCCGCTGCTCCTGCTCGCCGTCGCCGGGCTCATCTGGCTGCCGTACGACCTGCGGGGCGCCATCGACAACTCGCTCATCGGTGTGGTCGTCGCGCTCTCGTTCGTGGTGGTCGCGGGCTTCGCCGGCCAGATCTCGCTGATGCAGCTGAGCCTGGCCGGTGTCGCGGCGCTGGCCATGACGACCTTTGCCGGCTCGCACGGCTGGCCCTTCCTCGCCGCGTCGCTGGCGTCCATCCTCGCCGCCGGGCTGGTGGGCGTCATCGCGGGCCTGCCCGCGCTGCGGGTGCGTGGCGTCGAGCTTGCCGTGCTGACGCTCGGGGCGGCCTACGTCTTCGAGAGCATGGTGCTCGACAACCCGTCGATACTGACCGGTGCCGACCAGTCGAACAGCATTCCGCAGCCGTCCCTGCTCGGCTTGAACTTCGGCATCAACGACAAGTTCCCGTTCGGCAACCCAGGCAGCCCCAACGCCGGGTTCGGGATGTTCCTGATCATCGTCGTGGTCATCTGCATCGCCGGGGTGATCTGGTTGCGCCGCAGCGCGCTCGGCAGGCACTTCCTCGCCGTGCGTTCCGACGAGCGCGCAGCGGCCGGCCTGGGCATCAGCGTCGCCTCGACCAAGCTGTTCGCGTTCGGCATCGGCGCGATCATCGCCGGCGTCTCCGGCGTGCTGAACGCCTACGCCTACCAGAGCATAACGGCCGGCCCTTATGTCTCGATAGCGTCGGTTTCCGCCCTTGCGATCGCCTACCTCGGCGGGATAAGCACCGTCTCGGGCGCGATCTGGGCCGGCACGCTGGCCACCGGCGGCTTCTCCTTCAGGATCCTGGAGCGAGTCGCGCACCTGGGCCAGTACGAGCAGCTGATCTCGGGTGTCGGACTGGTCCTGGCCGCGATCCTCAACCCCGAGGGCATAGCCGGGGTGTTCCGGGTGACCTGTAAGCAGGTCGCGGCCCGGGTAAACGCCATCCTCGCCAGCCGCAGGCAGGCGGCGCTGGCCGGCGCCACGTCGTCTGAGGCCGCCGCCGGCGGCGAACCCGTGCCGCCGCCCGGCGGTTCGCCGGCCGTCCCGTCTGCGGTCGGCCGGACCGACACGGCGAAGTGATCCCTCGAACCGCAATGGCAGACATGTCGTTCAGCGTCACCTCGACCACCGCGGCCGAGGAGTCGATGCGGGCCGAGGTCCGCAGCTTCCTGGCGGCGGAGATGGCCGACATGGGCATCGATCCCGGCCTCGGGATAGGTGGCGGCTACCGGCCGGACTTCAGCCGCAAGCTCGCCGCGCGCGGCTGGGTGGGCATGTCGATCCCGCGGCGGTACGGAGGGCACGGGCGTTCGGCGGTAGAACGGTTCGTGGTGATCGAGGAACTGCTGGCCGCCGGCGCCCCGGTCGGCGCGCACTGGATAGCCGATCGCCAGACGGCGCCGTCGATCCTCGCGTTCGGTACCGAGGAGCAGCGTGAGCGCTTCCTGCCTGCGATCGCCGCGGCGCAGACGTTCTGGTCGCTGGGAATGAGCGAACCCGACGCCGGCTCCGATCTCGCCGCCGTGCGCAGCGCCGCCCGCAAGGTAGCGGGCGGCTGGTCGCTGAGCGGCACGAAGGTCTGGACCACCAACGCGCACCTGAATCACTACCTCGTCGTGCTCTGCCGGACCAGCCAGGACTCCGATCGCCACGCCGGGCTGAGCCAGCTCATCGTGGACCTGCACGCCCCCGGCGTCGACGTGCGTCCCATCCAGTCGCTGGACGGGACGTACCACTTCAACGTCGTCACCTTGACGGACGTGCTCGTCACTGACGACCTGGTGCTCGGCCAGGTGGGCGACGGATGGCGCCAGATCACGACCGAGCTGGCCCACGAGCGGGCTACTCCGGACAGGTTCATGAGCACGTACTCGGTGCTGCGCGGCTTCCTGCAGTACCTGGCCGACTCCCCGGAGCTTTCACCGTCCGCCCGGGACGCCGTGGGCACGCTGACCGCGCGGTTGTGGGCCATCCGCCAGATGTCGCTCGCGGTGGCCCGGATGATCGATTCCGGGCAGCCGCCGGCCATCCAGGCTGCCCTGGTCAAGGACCTCGGCACGACCTTCGAACAGGACACGATCACCTTGCTGCGCGACTATCTGCCCGGGCCGGCCCGCTCGGGCGGGACGACCTTGTTCGAACGGCTGATGGCGCAGGCGATCCTTGCCTCCCCGGCTTTCACGCTGCGAGGCGGCACAAGCGAGGTCCTCCGCACGATGATTGCCCGCCAGCTGTGACGCAGACGCCGGTGCAGGAACTCCAGATGCTGCGCGAAGCGTTCGCTGACCTGCTCCGCGACCAGCTTCCTGCCGAGTCGGTGGTCGCGGCAGAGGCCGCCGGCCTGCCGATCGGCGCCTGGCGGGCGCTGGCGGCGGGCGGATTCCCCTGGATCTCGATCGACGAGGACCGGGGTGGCTCCGGCGGGACCCTGGCCGAGGCGCTGGCCCTGGTGCCGTTGCTCGGGCGGTACGCGGTGCCGCTCCCGTTCACCGAGACCGGACTGATGGCGGGCTGGCTGCTGGCCGGCGCGGGCCTGCCGATCGAGGTCGACGGCCACCAGACGATCAGCGATGCCGGGCAGAGCCTGGCGGTGGAGCGCGTAGACGGCGACCGGATAAGAATCAGCGGGATCCTGCCCGGCGTGCCCTGGGGAGCATCGGCGACCTCGATCGTGGCCGTCAAGGAAACCGGTGGCCGCAGCCTGGTGCTGCTGCTGCCCCGCGAGGGCGTCAAGGTTACCGGGCGGCGAAGCCTGGCGGGCGAGCCGCGCGACGACGTGGCGCTCGACGGACTGGTCCTGGCATCCGGCCAGTACGCAGAGTCGCACGTGCCGGACGCGGGCCGCGAGCTTGCGCTGCGCGGCGCGCTGTGCCGCGGCCTGCAGATCGCCGGAGCGCTGGAGCGGATTTCCGAGCTGACCGTGCAGTACGCGCAGGTGCGCGAGCAGTTCGGCCGTCCCATCATCCGGTTCCAGGCGATCGCGCACCAGCTGGCACAGCTGACCGAGGAAGTGGCCCTGGCGCACACCGCCACCGGAGTGGCAGCCGAGATGTACGCCGCAGGCAGTGCCGGCACGGCCGAGACGATCGCCATGGCCAAGATCATCGCGAGCCGCTCGGCTGGGACCGTCGCCCGTCTCGCGCACCAGGTGCACGGCGCCATCGGGACGACGCGCGAGTACCAGCTGCACCTGTTTACCCGGCGGGTGTGGTCGTGGATGGACGAGTTCGGCTCCGGCGCGTGGTGGTCGGCGCAGCTGGGCGCCCAGATCGCCGAACGGGATCCGGCGAGCCACTGGGACATCGTGACGCTTGGCCTGCGCCGTCCTTGACGCTTCCGACCGCGCAGGGGTACTGTGTAATACAAATCGTATTGATGAGCGATACATCCTGATCGATCCAGTTCAGCTTCCCTAGGTTCGCGAGGTAGTCCTGTGAGCTATCCAGAGTCGGCATCGGTTCAGGACGGCCGCCCTCACGGCCTAGCCACAGGTCGCTTCGTCTGCCGCCGCGACGACCTCGGCGTCGGTCAGATGCGGGCGTTCACCGTCGCCGACAGGGACATCCTCCTGATCCGGGCGTCGCAGGAGCAGTTCTACGCTGTCGAGAGCGAGTGCACCCACGCCGAGGCGCAGCTGGAGATGGGGGAGCTGTCCGTCAAACGGTGCGAGATCGAGTGTCCGCTGCACGGCGGCCGTTTCAACTTCACCACCGGAGAGCCGACGGAGGAACCGGCCGAGGATCCGCTGGCCACCTTCCCGGTCACGGTCGATGACGGCGACGTGCGCGTCGACCTCGGCGGCTCGTGATGCGGCTGAAGGTCGGACAGACGCTGCGGAGCCGCACCGATCAGACCGCCGTGATCGTCGTCCGGGCCGCCGCGGAGGAGGTCGAGGTGACCTGCGGCGGCTGGCCGATGGCTGAGGCGCCCGACGCGCCGGGGGCCGGCGGGCGGCCGTCGGCCGATCGCGCGGCCGAGGGCACCCAGCTCGGCAAGCGCTACGTGGACGCCAGCGGCGCGATCGAGCTGCTGTGCATCAAGCCAGGCAGCGGCACGCTCGCCGTGAACGGCGCACCGCTGACGCTGCAGGCGCCGCGGGCGCTTCCGTCTTCGGACTGAGCGGCAGTGAACATAGCGCTCGTGCTCGACATGGCGGCCGATGGCTACGGCGACCGGCGCCTCGTCGGTCGGCGGGCCGACGGTCTGACCGCCGGGCAGCTGCAGACCCTGTCGTACGGCGGCGCGTCGGCCGTCACCGCGGCGGGGGCCGCCGCGGTGCTCTACCTGGATGCCAACGGGTCCGCCTTCCCGGCCGCCCTGTTCGCCGCCGCCCGCGCGGGCGTTCCCCTCGTCCCGCTTAACTACCGGCTCGGTACCGAGCAGCTGCGCGGCCTCATCGCCAGGACGCCCGACGCGATCGCGATTGCCGATCCGCGGTTCCACCCGCTGCTTCGCGAGGCCGGCGTACCGGCACTCACGAGCCGGCAGTGGCTGGCGCAATCTTCGTCGGTTACCGCGGCATCTTCGTCGGTTACCGCGGCGCCGGCCGCAACGCCCGAGGATCCCGGTGCCGCGGTCATCATCTACACCAGCGGCACGACATCGGAGCCGAAGGGCGTCCTGCTGCGCCACCACCACCTGTGCAGCTACGTGCTGGGTACCGTGGAGTTCGGCTCGGCAACCGCCGCGGACGCGGCGCTGGTCAGCGTTCCGCCGTACCACGTCGCGGGCGTCGCGAACGTGCTCACCAACGTCTACGCCGGCCGCAGGATCATGGCGCTCGAGCAGTTCGGCGATCGCGAATGGCTTGAGCTGGCGCGAGCGGAGTCGATCACGCACGCGCTGGTCGTGCCCACCATGCTGGCGAGAATCCTCAGCGCAGGCGAGGACATCGCCGTCCCGTCGCTGCGCTCGCTCGCCTACGGGGGCGCCGCCATGCCGCTTGGCGTAATCGAGCGCGCGCTGGCGGCGTGGCCGGACGTGGCCTTCGTCGGCGCCTACGGGCTGACGGAGACGAGCTCGACGATCTCGGTCCTCGGCCCGGCCGAGCACCGTGCGGCGCTGGCGTCCGGCGATCCCGCGGTAAGAGCCCGGCTGGCCTCGGCGGGCCAGCCGGTCCCCGGAGTCGAGATCGAGATCCGCGATGACGCCGGGGGCGTGCTGCCCGGCGGCGCGACCGGGCGGATCTGGGTACGTGGCGATCAGGTATCCGGAGAGTACGCGGGCCGCCGTGCCCAGCTTGACGCCCGGGGTTTCTTCGACACCCGCGACGAGGGCTACCTTGACGCCGGCGGCTACCTGTTCATCCGCGGGCGCAGCGACGACACCATCATCCGCGGCGGCGAGAACATCGCGCCCGCCGAGATCGAGGACGTCCTGCTGCAGCACGCTGACATCGCCGACGCGGCGGTGGTCGGCGTTCCCGATGCGGTGTGGGGCCAGCGGCTTGAGGCGGTGGTGGTCGCGAGGACCGGGCACGTCGTCAGTCCGGACGACGTCCGTGAGTTCGTCCTGACCCGGCTGCGTGCCGCCAAGACGCCGGAGCGCGTCGCGGTCTGGACCGAATTGCCCCGCACGGACACGGGGAAGCTGATACGCCGCCTGGTGACAGACGAGCTGCTGAGATCGACCGGCGGGCTCCAGTCGTGAAACGGGTCCAGAGCATCGACTCCGCCTTCAATGCGCTGGCCGTGTTCGAGCGTGTCGTGCAGGAACAGCCGGTCGGCGTCAGCGAGCTCGCCCGCCTGACCAGTCTTGATAAGAGCCGTGTCCAGCGGATACTCCTGACCCTGCACGCGGCAAACTGGATCACGCCGGCCCCCGGTTATCCGCGTAAGTGGCAGGTCAACATGCGGCCGCTCAATCTGCTCCGCCGCGCCGGTCGGCTGCAGCTCCTGGAACGGGCAGTTACGGAAATGGCCAGGCTGCGTGACGAACTCGGCGAGACGGTGTTCCTGAGCGCACCTCAAGAGGATCACATGACCGTACTCGAGGAGGCGGTCAGCGACAATCCGGTTCGCCTGGAGTTCAATCCAGGCGACAGCGTTCCCGCCCGCTCGGCCGCGGGAATCTCGATCATGGCGGCGCTGCCCGAGGCCTTGGACGGGAACCCTTTCGATGAGGATATCGACGAGGAATTGACACGCCGCCTCATCGACGTTCGCGCCAAGGGCTATGCAACGGTTGACTCGGACGAGTTCGTCAGCTTCGCCGCGGCTCTCCTCGACGAGAATGGCTATCCATTCGCGTCGCTGACGGTCGCGGTGCCCGTTTTCCGGCTTACCAGGGCCAGGCGGGCGGAGGTGGCGGGCAGTCTCCTGGCGGCCGCGGTGCGCACGCAGCCAGGCACGCCAGTCTCCGCGGCCGGGACCGACTGACAGCGGGCCCTCCTGTACGTGTTCCAAAATTTAGCTGCGCCTGCGGCGCGTCGCGGGTCCGGCCGCGGTCCGATGCCCAGCCACGGCCTCCGGCCGCCTTGCTCCAGCCGCGCCTGCCCCGTCTGCCCCGGCGGTCGCTCAGTCATCGGGCCCGGCGAGGACCCGCCGTGGCGCCGGGCGGAATGCTCACTTGACTTACCATTTACCTCAGGTTATCGTCTAGTAATACAGATTGTATTGCTAGACGACCTAAATTGGTGGCCGCCGATGGTTCGCGAGCAGCATCGACCGCGTGGTGCGCCGCATGAACGCTGACCCGATAGTCGTCGTCGGGGCGGGCATGGCGGGCGGCCGGGCGACGGACGCGATGATGAGAAACGCGGACCGGCCGGTCCTCATGCTCGGTGCCGAGCGATTGCCGCCGTACAACCGCCCTGACCTGTCGAAGGGCTACCTGCTCGGCACCAAGAACAGAGCCGACCTCCTGCTGCACCCCGAAGATCACTACGGGGACGGGACAACAGGCGCGCACCGGCAGGGCATCGCGGTCCTCGGCATCGATCCCGAGCGCCGCCACCTTTGCCTGGGCGATGGGCTGCCGCCACTGCGGTACTCGCAGCTCCTGGTGGCAACCGGCGCCACCCCGCGCAGGCTGACCGTTCCCGGGCACCGGCTCGCCGGGATTCACTACCTGCGCTCTGCTGAGGATGCCGATGACATCCGGGCCGGCTTGCGCGCGCGGCCGCGGATAGCCGTCGTCGGCTCCGGTCTCATCGGCCTGGAGGTGGCGGCCGCGGCGCGGCAGCGTGACCTGGACGTCGATGTCATCGAGATCTGCCAGGAGCCCTTGACGTCTCTTGGGCACGAGCTGGCAGCCGCCGTTCGGCAGTTCCACGAAGCAGCCGGAGTCCGGTTCCACTTCGGCGTCGGCGTGGAGCGCTTCGAGGGTCCGGGAGCGGTCGAGCGGATCGTGCTGAGTGACGGCAGCCTGGTGCAGGCGACGCTGGTCGTCGTCGGAATCGGGGTTATTCCCGAGTCATCGTGGCTGCCGGCTGCCGTCCGGCACAACGGTACCGGTGCTGTCATCGTAAATTCGTGCGGCGAAACGGCCATCGCGGGCATATACGCGGCAGGCGACGTATGCCGGTGGCCGCACTGGATTTTCGGCGACTTGCAAGTTGAGCACGAGACCGTCGCGCAGAATCAAGGCGCCCATGTCGCGCTCAACATGCTGGGCAGACGGCGTGCCTTTGAGCAGGTCCCGTATGCATGGTCGGATCAGTACCAGCACAGCCTGCGGTCAGTCGGAGTTACCGCCGCCGGCGAATCCGACGACATCGTGCACGTGTCCGTCGGCGCGGGCCTGATGAGCCTGTATGTCCGGCACGGACTCGTCACCGGCGGCGCCACCCTGGACGCCGATCCAAGCGCGTCGAGGTTGATGAAGATCATGCGTGCCACGTCGGCCCTCAAGGTCGATAACTCACTGGTCCAGCAACTTGTGAACTGACGGAGTTGGGATGGAGAACCTTCCTGGACGGGTAGCGCTGGTGACCGGCGGCGGCAGCGGCATCGGCGCGGGAACCGTGCTCGCCCTGGCGCGCCGCGGCGTGCACACCATCGTCGCCGACATCAACGCCGAGCGCTGCGCGCAGGTCGCGACGCTGGCAGGCGCGCTCGGGGTCACCGCCCTGCCGCTGCGCTGTGACGTCCGCAGCAGCGACGACCTCGTGGCCGCGCGCGAGCTTGCGCTCAGGGAATTCGGCCGCATCGACATCGTGATGAACAACGTCGGCACCGTGGCGCACGGTGAGCCACTGGCGATCCCTGCCGCGGAGTGGGCCAGGGTGCTTGACGTGAACGTCATGTCCGTAGTGCGGAGCAACGAGGTGTTCCTGCCGTACCTGCTCGGCAGGGGCGATGGCCACATAGTCAACACCGCGTCCATCAACGGCCTGTTTCCCTACTGTTTCGACCGGCTCCCGTACACCGCCTCGAAGGCGGCGGTCGTCGCGCTGAGCGAAGCGCTTTCCCTCTACACCCGGCCGCGGGGTGTCTGGATTACGTGCCTTTGCCCTGGCCCGGTGGCCACCAACATGTCGAGCGACGCGCACTGGTTCGGCCCGCGCGTTTCGATCCAGGTCGCTTCGGGGCTCGCGAAGCTCAACTCGGGCGACGTCGGCGAGATGGTGGCCGCCGCGATAGAGAACAACCAGTTCTTCGTGCTGACCCACCCAGAGGTCGGTGCCTCGATGGTGGCCAGGGCCGCGGCGCCCGACCACTACCTGGCAGAGGCGATCGCCCGGCTCCCGGAGGCTTGATGCCGCTCAGCTTCGGGGTGCACGCGGGCGTCCAGCAGACCAGCGCGGCGGACTTGCTCGCGATGTGGCGCAAGGCCGAGGTGCTGGGCTTCGATGCCATCTCGGTGTGGGATCACTTCTACGCCACCGACCCGTCCGACCCCCGGTGCTTCGAGGCGGTCAGCGCGCACACGGCACTGGCGATGGCCACCACGCGAGTGCAGGTCAACTGCCTGGTCTACTGCGCCGGATACCGGCATCCCGCCGTCCTGGCCAGCGCTGTCGCCACCATCGATCACTTCTCCGGCGGCCGGGCTCAGATCGGGCTCGGAGCGGGCTGGGCCAGGGAAGAGTACGCCTCGCACGGCTTGGAGTTCGGGACCGCCGCCGAGCGCCTGGACCGGCTCGAGGAGTCCGCGCAGTGCGTCCGGGCGCTGCTGACCGAGCCCGTGGTCGACTTCGCAGGCCGCTACTACACGCTGCACGCCGCCCGCTGCGAGCCGCGTCCACTGCGCCCGGCGCTGCCCGTCTGGATCGGCGGCAGCGGGGAAAAGCGGACCCTGCGCATGGTCGCCCGCTACGCCGACGGATGGAATGCGCCCTACCTGACGCCGGCGGCCTGGCGGCAGAAAGACGAGGTTCTCCGCCGGCATTGCGAGCAGGCGGGCCGGGACCCTGCCTCGGTTCGTCGCGCGGTGAACTTGGTGCTGACCGCGGACGAGAAGGCATTTCAGCACGGGTTCGGGCCGGCCGCGCAACTCGTCAGGCCGGCCGCGCTGATCGGCGGCGGGCAGCAGCTCGTCGACCGCATCGGGACCTACGCCGACCTTGGCGTCGACCAGGTCAACTTCGCGTTGCGCGCTCCCTTCGAGATCGAGTTTCTTGAGTCGGTGGCCGGCGAGCTAGCCGCCTGCGGGCTCGCCAGCCACAGCCCGCAGCCGTGAAGATCGACGCCAGCCTGCCTGCCGACCTAAGCGCCGCCGGCCCGACGGCCGCCGTCCTGGAACGATGCGGATTCGATGGCGCGTTCGCCGCTGAAATCGCGCACGATCCGTTCCTCCCGCTCGCGCTCGCGGCCAACGCGACCAAGGACATCGATCTCGGCACGAGCATCGCGGTGGCCTTCGCCCGCAACCCCATGCTCGTCGCCGGCCTCGCCGCGGACCTGCACCGGTTGTCCGGGGGCCGCTTCGTGCTCGGACTCGGCAGCCAGGTCCGTTCGCATATCACCCGGCGCTTCTCGATGCCCTGGTCCGAGCCCGCCGCCAGGATGCGCGAGTTCATCGCCGCCGTCCGGTCGATCTGGTCGGGATGGCAGGACCGCGAGCCACGACCCTATGTCGGCCGGTTCTACACCCACGACCTGATGACGGCGGTGTTCGACCCTGGGCCGTCGCCCGTGGGGTATCCGCCGATCCTGCTCGCGGCCGTCGGCCCGCAGATGACGCGGACGGCGGCCGAGGTTGCCGACGGCCTGATCGTGCACTCGTTCACGTCGGCTGACTATCTGCGCGAGGTAACTGTGCCGCGGCTGCGGTCGGAACTGGCCCGGGCCGGCCGCTCCCAGGAGGAGTTCACCGTCGCCATGGCGGGGCTGTTCGCCGTCGGCCGCGACGAGGCGCAGGTGGCGCGCGGCTCGCAGCGGCTACGTCGGCAGATCGCGTTCTACGGTTCGACCCGCGAATACCGTGCCGTGCTCGCGCACAGCGGTTGGGCCGACCTGGCCGACGAGCTCAACGCGATGGCCAGGCAGCGGAGATGGGATCAGATGGCCGCGCTCATCCACGATGACGTGCTGCACGCGTTCGCGGTCGCGGGGCCACCGGACGTCGTTGCCGCGGAAATCCGGCGGCGGTTCGGCGGCGTGCTCGACCGCCTGCGGCTGCCTGTCCGGTGCGGTGCGGATGCCGAGCTCTGGGATGAGGTCATCACGCTGTTGCGGTCGTAGCTGGCACCACTCAACGTCGGGCCGCGCACCCGCGGCCGCCCCGGTCACGGAAGGGCACGCTTATGGGAGCCGTCGTAGTCCGCCTCGACGATGGCGTCGGGCTCGTCGAGCTGAATCGGCCGCACGCGCGCAACGCCATAGACGCGGGGCTCGCCGACGAGTTCGTCACCGCCCTGCGCAGGCTGCAGGGCGAGGTCGCGGCGGTCGTCGTGACCGGCCGCGATCCCGCCTTCTGCGCGGGACTCGACCTGCGCAACCTCGGCGCCGCCCGGCTGGGCGAGGTGCCCAAGTGCGCAGCCGAGGTCCGCGCTGCCACGGTGCCGGTGATCGGCGCGATCAACGGTCCCGCCGTGACCGCCGGGCTTGAGATCGCGCTGGCATGCGACATCCTCATCGCCTCTGAGCGCGCCTCGTTCGCCGACACGCACCTGGACGTGCAGGTCTATCCAGGTCCGGTGCTCGTCGACCTGCCGCGGCGGGTCGGCCGGTCGTGGGCCCGGTTCATGTCCCTGACCGGCGACTTCGTCGACGCCGCGACCGCCCTGCGGATCGGCCTGGTAGACCAGGTGGTCGCGCACTCCGAGCTCGTCCCGGCAGCCCTCGCGACGGCGGCGCGCATCGCCGGGCACGACCCGGTCATGGTGGCCGCCATGCGCCGCGAGTGGGACGAGCTCGAGCCGCTTGGCGTCGATGCGGCGCATGCCCGCCACATCGAGAACGCGCAGCGGCTGGGCTTTCGCGGGACGACCGCGTCGCACCTGTCGGGGACGGGCGCACAGGTGCTGGCCGAGCGCCGCGGACAGGCCGGGGCGGCCGGTCGCGAGCCCAGACAGTCCGGGGCGGCTGGCCGCGAGCCCGGCCAGGACGCTTGACGCGCCAACATCTGCGGCGTATTGTTCGATACGTAGTGTATCTCTGTACGATACAAGGCGGATCGCGTTGGCCGACGTCCCGAATCACGTGCCGGCAGACATGGTCGTCGACTTCGATCTTTACGACGATCGTCTGGCGGACAACTTCAACTCGGCGGTGGACGCGCTCCCGCCCGTCTCGTACACGACGGCCAACGGCGGGCACTGGATTGTCAAGGGCTACAGCGAGATCACGGCGGTCCTGCGGGACACCACCACGTTCTCCAACTGGCCGGCGTCGATACCGCCGGAGCTCGCGCACGGCCGCGGTAAGTTCATCCCGCTGGAATACGACCCGCCCGTCCACACCGGCTACCGGAAGCTGCTGACGCCGACGTTCTCTCCGCTGCGGATGCGGCAGCTGGAACCGCGGACCCGCGAACTCGCCAACCGTCTCATCGACGAGTTCGTCGATCTCGGCAAGTGCGACTTCATGGCCAGCTTCGGCCGGCCGCTGCCGGCGCTGATGTTCCTCAGCATCATGGGCTGGCCGCTCGACAGGATGACGGAGTTCGCTGGCTGGGTCGACGATTTTCAGCACGGCGGGGGAGGGGCAAGCCACGATCCGCGCGTCCAGGAGACCCGGCGCGCCGCGGTCGGGCACTCCTACGACTTCTTCCGCGGCTATGTCGAGGAGCGGCGCCGCGATCCGCGCGACGACATCACGACCGCGCTGCTCCAGGCCCGGATGCCGGACGGGCGGGCGCTGACAGAAGACGAGGTGCTTGATTACATATTCCAGCTCCTCGTGGCCGGACTGCACACCGTGGAGACCGCGCTGGCGTTCGGCATCATCACGCTGGCCGGCCGGCCCGCCGAGCGGCAGCGGCTGATCGACGATCCCGACCTGCTGCCGACGGCCGTCGAAGAGCTGCTCAGGTGGGAACCGCCCGCGTGGGGGACCGCCAGGGTCGTGGCCCGCGAGACAAAGATCGCGGGGGTCCGCCTTCTTCCTGGTGACAAGCTCCTGCTGCCGCACCAGTCGGGCAACCGCGATGCGGCCGCCTTCGAATGTCCGCACAGCTTCGATCCGGCGCGCAAGCGCAACGCGCACTTGTCCTTCGGCGGCGGGCCGCATCGCTGCCTGGGAGCTCCGCTGGCCCGCATGGAACTGGTCGTCGCCTTCGACGAGCTGCATAAGCGCATTCCGGACTACGCGCTGGATCCGGAGCGTCCGCCCGTCCACCACATGTCCCAGGTGCGCACGGTGGAGACCCTCCACATCACGTTCGGCCGGCGCGGCTGACACGATGGCGACCGCGAGCGCTTCGACCTGGATTGGCGATGTCCAAGTCGATGCCGTGCTTGACGGCAGCCGCAGTTTCGTGCCGACCAAGAGCTTTCGCCACAGCACACCGGAGAGCTGGGAGGTGCACCGCGACCTGCTCAACGACGACGGGCGTCTCGAGTTCGCGCTCGGCGGCTTCCTGGTGCGCACCGTGAATCGCGTCTCGCTGGTAGACCTCGGCGCCGGCCGGCGCACGGTCATGGGCATCGAGGGCGGCGGATTCCTCGATCACCTGGGCGAACTGGGCGTCGGCCCGGCGGACGTCACCGACGTAATCCTTACCCATCTGCACCATGACCACATCGGCTGGGCGGTGGCCGACGGGCGGCCAGTATTCGGGAACGCGGTGCACCGCTGCGCCGAGGCCGACTGGCAGCATTTCATGGTGGAGCACCGCGGCAAGGAATATGAGCTGCTCGAGCCGGTCATCGGCCAGTTTGAGCGCTGGACACGCGACGGCCCGATCTTCGACGGCGTCTGGACCATCGCGGCGCCGGGACACACCCCCGGCAGCACGGTGATCTCGTTGCAGTCTGGCCAGGATCGAGCCGTGCTGCTCGGCGATATCGTGCACTGCCCGGTCGAGCTCGTCGACGACGACTGGCCCAGCATCGCCGACCTGGACCCAGACCGCGCTAAGCGCACGAAGAACGCGCTCAGCGGCAGCCTGGAAGGCTCAGGCACACTGATCGGCGCCGCGCACTTCCCTGGGCTGAGGCTCGGTCGCCTGGTGAGAAATGCAGGCAGGCGGCGCTGGGTTCCCGCGTGACCGGGATCGGCTCGCTCACTGCTCAGGTGGCTGGATGTCCGCCGCCGACAGGGCAAGCGACTTCGCCGTTGCCATGTCATAGTGCTTGCGCGTAACCAGCCGCTGAGCGTACAGGCCGCCGCCGCCGTTCAGATGGGAAACGACCTGCCAGCCGCCGAAGGTATCGGCCGTCGCATCCCGGATCGCCTGGAAAAGCGCCAGCCGGTACTCGCCGCTGACCTCGGGTCCTGTGCGCATGTACTTCTCGACGAACGCGCCGATCTCGGGGCTATGCAGATCGGCCATTGACGGCGCGGAGACGACCGAGCCGCCCGCGATGTCCTGGAGCAGATTGTTCATCGCGTGCAGGTTGGACGCCGCGTAGTACTTGGTCGCGTTCGTGAACAGCTCGTCGGGTGCATAGTAGCCCTCCGGCGTCGGGTCGGCGGCGGAGATGGCGGCGTGCAGGCCAGCCCGCAGCAGCGTGGCGTACACGATCATCGCGTCGATCTTGTCCTGTATGTGCCCGACCCGCTCCGTGCCATTGGCCTCCGCGATCAGCTGCGCGAGACCGACCTGCTCGTCGGCCCGCCGGACGAGCGCGATCATCTCGTTCAGCCGGACCCACAGACCGAGGGTGTGCGCGAATACGGCTGCCTGCGTAACGTCGCCGTCGAGAAATACCCGCTCCCGCGGCACGAATACGTCGTCGAAGACGACCAGGCTGATCGGCACGCTGCGGCGATTGCTGAGCGGATAGTCGCGCGAGTCTCCGGACAGGGGCTGCGGCGTGCGCGTGATGAGCTTGATTCCCGGGGCGTTGACTGGGACAAGCGCGGCCACCGTCCACTGCTCTTCTCCTGGTTTCATCGCCTTGGTCGGCAGCACCAGGAATTCGTGGCACAGCGGTGCGCTGCTGATGTGCAGCTTGGCACCGCGAATGACGATCCCGTCGGCCCGGCGCTCAACGACGCGCACGTAGAGGTCCGGGTCGTCTTGCTTGGCCGGGCCCATCCGCCGGTGGCCCTTGGCGTCGGTGATGCAGAGCGCGACGCGGATATCGTCGTCAGACACGCGGGTCACCTGCCGCTCGACGCGATCGCCGACGGCCACGTCCAGGTTCGCCAGCCTGCCCCTGGCGACGAGCAGGGTCATGATCGTCTGGTAGGTGAACTGCAGCGGAAGGGACACCCCGCGAAAGGCCGGCACCTGGGCGTGCAGCTGCTCGCGGGAGCGCGGGGCGGACATCAGCGGGTTCTGCCGCCGATCTCCCGGCTGGTAGTACCTCTCGTACTCCGCCGCGACGTAGTCGACTGCCGGCGCGAAGACGGGTTCCTTGGCGACGTTCGCCACCCGCCGGCCGCCGAGGTACACGGCCCTTCCGTCGTCGAGCGACGCTCTGTACTCCTCGCCCGTCAACACCAGGCATCCACTCCTCTGCGTCGCCCGACACGGCACAGTCCCGCTCGTATCGCTAGATAATACGTACTGTATCTCTGACGCTACCTGTCGGCGCGAATTACGGTCAAGCGCCATCGTCGTGCGTTTCTCACAGAACAACAGTACGTTGTGATACTTGACACGGTTTTGAGCACGCTCTACGGTTCATCTAGCGATCCATCCCGTGTCACTGAACGGGCCATGCCGCGCAGGACTGGCCGGTCCGCGCTGGTAACGCAGGATCGGAAGGGAGCAGGAAGACCATGCACCTCTCAAGACGCAGACACGCCGTAGCCGTCCTCATCATGGCTGGGCTGCTCGCGGCGGCCGCTTGCAGCAGCGCAGGCACCTCCAGTTCCGCCCCGAGCGCCGGGAACACGGCCACGACGTCGGCGGGCTCGACCAGCCAGCCGGCGCCGAGCGGATCAGACACCGCCACAGGCAGCGTGCTCCAGGTCGGGTTCGCCACCATGGAGACGGGCACCACGTCGTTCCCGGCGATCCTCGCCAACGCTCAGGCCGCCGTGAAGTACGTCAACGCCAACATGGGCGGCTTCGGCGGCCGCAAGGTCGAACTCGTGCCCTGCGACATGAGGAACGACGCCCAGTCGGCTCAGGAATGCGGTGAGGAATTCGCCGATAACCCGAACATGCCGTTCGCGATACTCGCTCAGTCCCTGGCTGGGACTCCGTACTACGCGGCGATGGCGGCAGCGCACAAGCCGACGCTCGGCATCGAGGGAATCACGCCGGCCGACAATGCCCCGCCGGACACCTACTTCTACTACCCGGGCTCCAACTACTACCCGCTGCTCGTGCACTACCTGAACACCAGCGGGATCAAGTCGCTGTCCTACATCTACGAGGGCGAGGCATCGTCCGAGGCGGGGGAGAAGTACGTCACCAGCCACCTCAACCCGGACATCAAGGTGACCGCGACCCAGGTCCCGGCGAACACCGCGAACGTCACCGCCCAGGTGGCCGTCTCCGGGGCCGGCAAATCCGACCTGACCATGGCGTTCACGGTCGACTGCTCGAGGGTCGCGATTGCGTTCAAGTCATTGTCGATCACGCCCAAGAAGGTCATCGGCGACCCGGGCTGCCTCGACCTGGCCACGATCGCCCAGGATCCGTCGCTGTACCAGAACTGGTACTTCGTCGAGAACTACAAGGTCGCGTCGGTCAGCGGCAACACCGACCCGGACGTGGCCCTGTTCAACTCCGAGCGCGGCAAGTACGGTGCCGGCGGCACGATCGGAGCGTTCGGTGAACTTGGCTGGGGCATCATCCTCACGGCCGCGAACATGTTCAAGTCCTCGACCGCCTTCACGTCCGCATCGGTCCTGGCGACCATCAAGAGCTACAAGGGCCCGGTCGTGATGGGCTCGAGCACGATCTCCTGCCCGGGACCGTCGCCGTATACGGCGACATGCACGAGCGGTCTTTACCTTTACCAGGTGCGCGGCGGCGACCTCTACGAAGTTGAGCCGATCCAGTAGCCGGCAGGCGCGGGCATGGTCCGGCCGTTGACCGGGCCATGCCCGTCCGCGCGAGCCACGCCGTCGGGAGATCTTGACCAGCAAATAACTTCTGATTGAAGGAGACATAGGGCATGTGCGCAGTTCACCTGGCCCGGCTAACCGTGGCGGCCACGGTCTCGAGCGCGGTGTTGATCCTCGCTGCCTGCGCTGGCAGCAGCAACAGCAGCAGCGGCACGGCCAGCGTTTCGCAGTCAGCGTCGGCCACGGCAAGTTCCGGCGCGGTACTGGACATCGGGCTGGCGAACATGAACACCGGCACGACGTCATTTCCCGGGGTTACCGTGGCTGCCCAGCTTGCCGTGGAATATCTTAACCAGGAGGCCGGCGGCATCGATCATCACAAAGTGACGCTGATTACCTGCGACGTAAAGAACGATGCCCAGTCATCTCAGGAATGCGGGCAGGAATTCGCGGATAACAGCTCGATGCCGTTCGCCATTTCCGGGCTGAACTTCAATGGCGCGCCGTACTACGCGGCCATGGCGGCGGCGCATAAGCCAACGCTCGGCGGCAGTGCCACTACGCCGGCCGACTACGCCGCCCCGGACACGTACTTCTACTTTCCCGGCGGGAATTTCTACCAGTCCGCGGCCGCCGACATCCTGAACTTGAACCCCCGGCCAAAGTCCGTCTCCATGATTTACGAGGGTGAGGCATCGACGGTCTCCTTTGAGAAGATCGAGGCCCAGGTGATGAAGGAGAACGGCATCGCGTTCAAGGCGATCGAGGTTCCGCCCGGAGCCGCTGACGTCACGGCACAGGTGGCGGAATCGGGGGCTCGCACGGCGGGCTTCGTCGAGGTTTCCGTGGTCAACTGCCTGGCGGTGGCCGAGGCTTTCCGAACCCTGGGAATCTCGCCGCCGATAGTACGAGGCTCGGCCAGCTGCCCGACGACCAGCGAGGCTGAGAGCAACGCGGCCCTGCTCAACGGCTGGATCGTTCCGTCGACGACGAAGATCGCCTCCGCCGTGGGGTCGGCAGGCGACGCCGACGTGGCCCTGTTCAACAAGGTGTGGAATCAGCACTATCCGGGTCAGCCGATCCCGAACTTCGCCGAAGAAGGCTGGGGCCTGGTCATGACGGCGGCGGACGTGCTGCGCGGGGCACCGGAACTGACGTCAAGCGCCATAGCCCACCTCCTGCAGTCGTACAAGGGACCGGTAGTGATGGGCGACACGTCCATAAGCTGCCCCGGGCCCGCGCCGGCGACGTCGACCTGCGCGAACGGGATCATCTACTACAAGGTGGAGAGCGGCAAGCTGCACTTCATCGGCAAGCTGTAGGGAAGAAATGTCCGGATCGGAGGCTGGATTGGTCGTCCCGCGTCGAGGGCTGCGCGATGTCGTGGTCGCTGGCATCTATCAGACAAGGCAGGCGCGCCAGCTTGACGGCGAGACGTCGAACTCGCTGACGGTCGAGGCCGTCAACGGCGCGCTCGCCGACGCCGGCCTGACGCTCGGCGATGTCGATGGATTCAATGTCCAGATCGGATCCGCGTCGGTCGGCAACGACTTCGCCTATAAGGTCGGTGCGCCGTACTACTGGCTCGGCCGCACGCACGTCTCGCCCGACGCCGTCGTCGAGGCGTCGCTGGCGATCGCCGCGGGGCACTGCGACGTCGCGCTCTTGTCCTCGGCTCAGGCCGGGCTCTACACCGACCGCAAGTCGACGGCGCCCTGGACCCGGCCGCCCAACGAGTTCATCGAGACCTGGGGCCTGCACACTCCCGCCGAATGGGCGCTGCTCGCGCAGCGTCACATGCACCTGTACGGCACGACTCCCGAGCAGGCCGCCCATGTCGCCGCGGTGGTGAGGAATAACGGGCACATCAACCCGGAGGCGGTCTACTACGGCCGTGGTCCGTTCACCCCTGATGACATCCTCGGTTCGCGGGTCGTTGCCTGGCCGTTCCACCTCCTCGACTGCTCGATGACGTGCGAGGGCGGCGCGGCCATGGTCCTGGCGGCCGCCGACCGGGCGCGCGACCTCAAGAGCGCGCCGGTGCGGATCATCGGCGCGGCCGCCGAGCAGTGGGGACCCGAGTACACCTATCCGCCGACGTACGAGCGGAAGGGCCTGCTGGGCCGACGTTCCGCCGATCTGGCGTTCGGCCAGGCAGGCATCCGGCGGGAGGACGTTGACGTGCTGGAGATCTACGACAACTTCTCCTGGGAGATCATCCGGGCGCTGGAAGCCTACCGTTACTGCGATCTGGGCGAGGGCGGCGACTTCGTTACCTCCGGGATCATCGAGCCGAACGGCAAGCTGCCGATATCGACCGACGGCGGGTTGATGTCGTACTCGCATTCCGGCGGCTCGCAGTCGATGCAGCGGGTGATCCAGGCGGTCAGGCAGCTGCGCGGCACGTCCGCGGTCAACCAGGTCCCCAACGCACAGCTGGCCCTTGCCGCATGGTCGTACAGCGTTGTCCTGCTGGCGCGGGACTAGCGGAAGGGCACAATCATGGACTCCGGCCACTCCAGCATCATCAACGAGGGGTTTCAGCGGCCAGTACCGGTGCCGACCCAGATCAGCGAGCCGTACTGGGCGGCCTGCCGCGACGGCCGCCTGACCTATCAGCGCTGCGGCATCTGCGGCACCGCGGTTTTCCCGCCGCAAGCATTCTGCACCCGCGAGCTGCACGTGGCGTTGGACTGGCAGGAGTCGGCCGGGCTCGGTTCGGTCTATAGCTTCACGATTGTCGAGCGGCCGCAGACTCCCGCATTCCGCACGCCGTATGTCGTGGCCATCGTAAGCCTGGATGAGGGCTACGAGATGATGACGAACATCGTCGATTGCGACCCGGCGGATGTGCGCACGGGCATGCGGGTGCAGGTTCAATTCGAGCCGGTCACGGAAGAGATCAGCCTCCCCTGCTTCCGGCCGGCCGAGTAGAGCCATCCGTCTGTGTCGGATGCCGATATCCTTCGTGCGTGACCCGTGTTCAGAGCATCGACGCCGCCCTGCATACCCTACTGGTGTTCGAGAAGCTCGCCCAGCTCCAGCCGGTGGGAGTGAGCGAACTTGCGCGTGCTGCCGACATGGATAAGAGCAGGGTTCAGCGCATTCTGCTCACCCTCAACGATGCGAACTGGATCATGCCGGCGCCCGGCCCCCGGCGCCGTTGGCAGGTAGCCAGCCGTCCGCTGAACATCCTTCGCCGTGCGGGGCGCCTGTACCTGCTGGAACGTGCCGTCGCTCAGATGACCTATCTTCGTGACCTGCTCGGCGAGACCGTATTCCTCAGCGCCCCGCAGGGCGGACGCATGGTGGTACTGGACACGGCCAAGAGCACTACGCCGCTGCGCATCGAGTTCAATCCGGGTGACAGTTTCTCGCCGCAGTCATCTTCGGCGGTGGCAATCCTCGCCGCGCTGCCGGACGGCTCAGATCCCTATCTTCTCGAGGGAAAGTCCGATGCCAGCCTTGAGCAACGCGTGGCCGAGGCCAGAGCCAGGCATTACGCGATCCTCGATTCAGGGGATTTCGTGGCTTTCTCCGTGGCGATCCCGGACGAGATCGGATTCCCGTTCGCCGCGCTCACGGTCGCGGCGCCGACGTTCCGGGTGACAAAGGCGAAGCGCGGCGACATCGTCTCCAGCCTGCTGGCCGCCGTCGACCGCTGCGCGTCGGCCGACTCGCCCGGCGCGAGCACGACCGATCGCTAACGATCCTCCATTGTGGTGGTTACCGACGGCGTTCGGGTGGCGGCAGCCGGGAGCTTTGCGTGCTCCGGGGTCCTTGACGTCCGAATGTCCCCGAAGTACCGTGTAATACGTACTGTATTGATATGCGATACAAATCTGAGCGGAAAGCGACGGGATGGGCAGACTAGACGGGAAGGTCGCCTTTATTACCGGCGCGGCCAGGGGCCAGGGCCGCTCACACGCGGTGCGGCTCGCCGAAGAAGGCGCCGCAATCATCGCGCTCGACCTCTGCGATCAGATCCCCTCGGTCTTCTACAAGATGGCGACGAAAGAAGATCTCGATCAGACCGTCGCCGACGTCCAAGCCGCCGGAGGCAAGATCCTCGCCCGGGTCGCGGACGTCCGCGACCGTGACCAGGTCGAGGCCGTCTACGACGCGGGCGTGGGCGTCTTCGGCCCCGTCGACATCGTGCTGCCAAACGCCGGCATCATGCCGACGATCCGAAGCACGAGGCAGGCTTGGTTCGACGCGATCGACGTAATGCTGTCGGGTGTTTTCAACGTCATCGACACCGTCGTGCACGACATGATCGAACGCGGCGCGGGCGGTTCGATCATCATCACGAGTTCCACCGCTGGCCTGACCGGCCTGTCGAAGAACATCGAGCCTGGTTCGGCTGGATACGTCGCCGCCAAGCACGGTGTCGTCGGACTCATGCGGATGTACGCCGCCCGGCTCGCGCCGCACAGTATCCGCGTGAATACCCTGCACCCGACGGGTGTCGACACTCCGATGGTCGCCAACCCGGAGTTCAGGGAGTTCTCGGCCCAGCATCCAGAGCAGGTCTCCGGGCTGTGGAACCCGATGCCCGTGGAGCTGATCGACCCGGTCGATGTCAGCAACGCCGTCGTGTTCCTGGCTTCCGATGACGCCCGCTACATCACGGGAGTCACACTCCCCGTCGATGCCGGCTTCCTGATCCGCTGAGGCATCGCAGCCGCCCGGGCCGTCCTGGCCCGCTACCGTCACTCTGCGAACGCCCGATATACTCCGGTCGTGACCGGGGTACAGAGTATCGATTCCGCATTCCATACGCTTGCCGTATTCGAGCGGGTCATCCAGGAGCAGCCGATTGGGGTAAGCGAGCTCGCGCGCCTGACGGACCTGGACAAGAGCCGGGTACAACGGATACTCCTCACCTTGTACGCAGGAGGCTGGATCACCCCGGCTCCGGGGCTCCCGCGAAAGTGGCAGGTCAACATGCGCCCGCTCAACCTGATGCGCAGGGCCGGCCGGCTCCAACTGCTTGAGCGCGCCGTCGCCGAGATGACCAGGCTGCGTGACCAGCTTGGCGAGACGGTCTTCCTGAGCGCACCGCAAGAGAACCACATGACCATTCTCGAGGCGGCCACCAGCGCGGCCCCGGTGCGCCTGGAGTTCAATCCTGGCGACAGCATTTCCGCTCGATCGGCCGCGGCGGTCTCGATCACGGCGGCGTTGCCCGAGGGCGACGGCGGCGTCCCGTCGGATGAGGACACTGACGAGGAATTGGCAAAGCTGCTCTCCGAAGCCCGCGCCAAGGGCTATGCCACGGTCGACTCAAGCGAGTTCGTCAGCTTCGCCTGCGCGCTCCTGGACGAGAGCGACTACCCCTTCGCGTCGCTGACGGTAGCCGTGCCCGTTTTCCGGCTCACTCGTGCCAAGCGCTCCGAGGTGGTCGGCGCCCTGCGCGCGGCGGCAAAGCGCTGCCAGCCGCAACGGTCGCGTTCCGCGCTCGGCGCCCGCTGACAGCCCCAGTCCGCGACCGCCGGGATCGCCTTACAGCGTGCGCGGAATGGTCCCCGCAACACGCTCGGCAAGACATCCCCGGCCGGCCCGGCGGCTGACTGCGCCCGCGAGACGAGAACACCCAACCGCGCAGCCTCCTCACGCTCGCCGAGCGGTCAAGTCATGCCCTTCCGGTGTTGTGGTTCAATCCGCCCAGTGTTGTACAATGACCCGATAGGTCAGGCGGGCTCGCGACCCTCGGCGCGGAAGGTGTCATGATGACCAGTTTCTCGATCCTCAACCCAGGCGTGCGAGAGGCCCCGAGCGCCGCCTCCATGGACGTCCGGCAGGTGAACCGGGCTAAGCCGAACGTGGCGCTGCTGAGCAACAGGAAGCCGAACGTCGACCAGCTCTTCGCGGGCCTGATCGAAGGCCTCGGCGGGTACCCGGTAGGCGCGATCCGCCGGTTCGAGAAGGAGCACGCCAACATACCCGTCCCCGAGCCGATCAGAGCGGAGATCATCGCGACCAGCGACCTCGTCGTCTCCGCGATGGCCGATTGAGGCGGTTGCACGTCGTGGAGTGTCCGCGACTCGGTTTTCCTCGAGCAGGCAGGTGTGCCGGCGATCGTCGTCACCACCGAGACGTTCGTCGGGCTCGGACGGATTATCGCCGACGGCATGGGGGCCGCGAGCCTTCGTTTCGTTGAGATCCCGCCGCCGCTTGGCGGTATCGCGCCGGAGTTGGCCGTGGCACGCGGCCGGGATCTGGCCGTCGTAGTGGCCGCGCTCATCTGGGGACCTGGATCACCATCATGACGACCTCAGAGGTGTGGACCTACCAGAGCTACGAGGCCATGATGGAGGACCTGGAACGACGAGGGCTCGGCGACGGCCTGCCCGTGGTCCCGGCCTCTCCGCAGCGCGTGGGCGAGTTCATCGCGTCTTCCGGACGAGACGCCGACGAGGTCATCGGAAAGATTCCCCCGGCTTGGGCCCCGGTCACTATCGAGAAGATTGCCATCAATTCGGCAATGGCCGGGTGCCGCCCGGAGTACATGCCTGTCGTTGTGGCGGCCGTGGAGGCGATGATGGACGACCGATTCAACCTTATCGGCGTCCAGGCTACTACCGCCCCGCATTCTCCGATGATACTGGTCAGCGGCCCGATCGCCGACCGGATCAAGATGAACTCGCGCTCGGGCGCCTTTGGCGGCGGGTCCCGGGCAAATTCGACGATCGGCAGAGCGATACGCCTTCTGATGATCAATCTGGGCGGCGCCGCGCCAGGGGTCGGCGACATGTCGACGCAGGGCCAGCCCTCCAAGTTCAGCTATTGCTTCGCGGAGAACGAGGCCGATTCTCCCTGGGAGCCTTACCGGGTGTCGCTCGGCTACTCACCTGATGAGTCGATTGTCACCGTGGCCGCGCTTGAGAATCCGCACAACATCCACGACTCGGCCAGCTACACCGCGGAGGACCTGCTCACGACGGTGTGCGCCGCGATGGTGGGCGGCGGCACGAACTCGGTTTACCTGGGCACATCAGAGCAGTTTCTGTTCCTCAGCCCGGAACATGCGGCCGTGATCGCCAACGACGGATTCAGCCGCCGCGATATCCAGGAGTTCATTTTCCAGCACGCTCGCCTGCCATCTGCCATGATCGGAAAGGCGCAATTCGATTTCTTGCGGTATCACCACAGCCAGAAGCCCTACTATCACTCGCTCGGCCTGGATGCGCAGCGGCTGGACCGCATACCGATCATCACATGTCCCGAGGACCTCGGTGTCCTTGTCGTGGGCGGCCCGGGCAAGCAGTCGGCCTTCGGGCCCCCGACCGGCCAGCTATCGCGCCCGGCATGGCGGCGGATTCCTGGTTAGGAACCGGCCGGCTCGACACCTTCCGGCATGGGCGGCGCCGCCGCTCGGGCCGCCGAGCCCTTCAGCGGCCGGCTGTCATGACGGCCTCCCGCCCCATGCGCTCCCCGCACGTCGGCCGGCCCCCTTGCGGGCCGTCGATGATCGTGTTATTTTTCGACACAAATCATATCTCTAGGAGATACGAATGCACCGCCAAGAGAACGGGAAGGCCAGCATGAGACCGATGGTTCCGCGGCGCTTCGGGAAGCTGAGATCCTGCGTAGGCGCGATGGCCGGGCTGATCGTCGTCGCTACGATGACGGCCGCATGCTCGAGCGCGAGTTCAGGCGGTGCGGCATCGACCACGGCGACCCCGAGCGCGGCCACGTCCGCCCCGGCCACGTCGGCCGCCACCTTGCAGATCGGCTTCGCGAGTTCGCAGACAGGCACGACGGCGTTCCCGGCCGTCACGCAGGCCGCGAGCGCCGCGGCCGCCTACCTGAACGCGCATGGCGGCATCGACGGCAGGCACGTATCCCTGGTCACGTGCGACCTGAAGAATGACGAGCAGTCGGCGCAAGAGTGCGGCCAGAAGTTCGCCAACGACTCCGAGATGCCGTTCGCCATAGTGGGGCTCAACCTCGGCGGCGGCTCGTTCTACTCGGCGATGCAGGCCGCGGGCAAGCCGGTGCTCGGCGCTCTCGCGGCCACCCCGGCCGACTCGGCAGCCAAGGACACGTATTTCTACTACACCGGCGGCAACGCCTACTACCTGGCCATCGCCAACTACATCGCCAGCCTGCACCCTAAGACGGTCAGCATCATCTACGACTCGGACGCGTCCACGGTGCCAGGCGCCGAACTGGCGGAAAAGCAGCTGAAGGCGGACGGCCTGACCTACAAGGCGACCGAAATCCCCGACGCGGACGCCAACGTCACTCCCCAGATCGCGGTCTCCGACGCCGGCAGCGCGGATGTGGTGTGGCTGGACTCCGTCCAGTGCCAGGAGATCGGGGAGGCGTTCCATAACCTCGGTATCAAGCCGAAGCTGGTGCTCAGCGGTGCGAGCTGCCCCACGGCCGCTGAGATAGCCCAGAACCAGAGCTACTACGACGGCTGGATTCTTCCCGAGGACTCACAGCTAGCCTCGGCAAGCGGTCCAGCCAGCGCCGCCGTCTCGTTGTTCCACAGCGCGTGGTCCCAGTACGGGCCGGGCGGCACTCCCGGCCCGTTCGCCGAGATCGGCTGGGGCATCGTCATGACGGCCGCGCAGGTGCTGACGGGCGCGGGCACCCTGAACTCGACGGCGATCTCCCAGCTGATCGCCGGTTACAAGGGGCCGGTTGTGCTCGGCGGCTCATCGATAAGCTGCCCTGGCTTGAGCGTTTCCCCCACGACATGCGGCAAGCAGCTGGTTTATTACCAGGTCTCCAAGGGCGCGATCATTCCGGCGAGTTCGTGATGGACTTTGTAAACGCAGGAGCGAGGGATTCCGCGTGATCGTGCCGGAGAGCCAATTTGACTTGGCAGCCGTACAGCGGGAATGGCGCGGGAAGTCCCTGGGCATCTCGCGCGGGCGGTACCCGGTCGAATACGATCCGATCCGGCGTTATTGCCAGATGACCGGCGAAACCAATCCGCTCTTCCTCGACAGGCAAGCCGCGGCGGCAGGACCTTACGGCGAGGTCATCTGCCCTCCCGCGTTTATCAGGTACTTCGTGTCCGACGGTGCCTGGCCGGGGCTGCGGTCCGAGCCGAGCCAGGCGCCAAGGGGGGTGCCGAGACTCGGCGACCGCGGTGTCAACATGGGCGTCTCGTGGGAGTTCCTGGCGCCGGTACGGGTGGGCGACGAGCTGCAGTGCGAGTGGCAGGTCGAAGACGTCTACATCAAGCCGACAAAGCTTGATCCCAAGTCGATCTGGGTCAAGACCATGGGGACGATCTCCAATCAGCGGAAGGCCGTCGTCGCGATCTGGCGCAACACGCTCCTACTGCACCGCACCCCCGCTCAGCTGGCCGAAGCCGCAGAGACCGCCGGATGAGCGCGCCGACGTGGCCCGGCTGGGACGCCGTCCAGGTCGGTGACGAGATCGGGTCTTTCGAGCTCGAGCTCACGGCGACGACGATGGTACTGCAGGTCAGCGGGGGACAGGACTGGGCCCCGCTGCACCACGACCAGGACTATGCGGTGGCCAGCGGCCATCCGGGCATCTTCTACAACACGAGCTGGACGCAGGGCCTGCTCAGCCGCCTGCTCACCGACTGGGTCGGATCGGCGGGCTGGGTGTCGCACCTGGACTTCCAGATGCGCCAGATGAACCGGCCGGGCGACGTGGTCCGGTGCAGGGCACGGATCACCGGCAAGTCGCAGTCGCAGCAGGACGGCCGCCGGCGCATAGAGCTCGACGTGTGGCTGGAGAACGACCGGCTCGGCATCACCACCCCAGGTCATGCCGAGGTGATCGCCGGAACCCCGCCGCCCGGCGGCTGGGCGAGCCACGACCCGGTGAGGTGAGCCGATGACGGACCCGCCGAAGGCAGCCATCGCCGGCGAAGACCCGCGTCCAGGGCCGCTGGACGGAATCCGGGTGGTGGACGTATCCACGATCTTGATGGGGCCGCTGGCGGCGCGAATCCTGGGCGACCTCGGCGCCGACGTGATCAAGGTCGAGCCGCCGGGCGGTGACCCGCTGCGGAACGCCGGCCCGATGCGATCGCCCGGCATGGGCTGGAACGTGTTCAACCTGCACCGCAACAAGCGCAGCGTCGTGCTCGACCTGAAGGATCCGGCCGGCCACGAGCGCATGCTCGACCTGATCCGGTCGGCCGACGTCTTCGTCACGAACATGCGCGCCGACGCCTGCGACCGCCTGGGGCTCGGCTACCAGGCGCTGTCGGCGGTCCGGCCTGAGCTCGTGTACTGCATCGCCAACGGCTTCGGCTCCGGCGGGCCGTACGCGGGCAAGGCCGCCTACGACGACGTGATCCAGGCAGCCACAGGGATCGCGTCGCTGCCGACCTGGTTTGAGTCCCCGCCGGGCTACTTTCCCTCGGTGATCGGCGACAAGGTATCGGCGCTGCACATCGTCTACGCGGTGATCGCCGCGCTGTTCCGCCGCGAGCGCACCGGGCTCGGCGACTACATCGAAGTGCCGATGGCCGAATGCGTTGCCGCGTTCATGCTCGTCGAGCATCTCAGCGGAGCCGCGTTCGTCCCGCCGGAAGGGCCGTTCGGCTATGACCGCCTGCGGACCGTCCACCGCAAGCCGTACCGGGCCGCCGACGGCTGGATCTGCCTGCTCCCGTACACCGACCGGAACTGGCAGGACTTCTTCGAGCTCGTCGGCCGTCCGGAGCTGTCCGCCGACCCGCGCTTCGGGACCAGGCACGACCGCACGGTCAACTTCGCCGTGCTGGCCGAGATGATCGGCGAGGCGGTCAGGAACGAGCCGGTCGACTACTGGATGCGGCACTGCGACGCGTTGTCCATCCCCGCCGTGCCCATCGTGTCGTTCGATGAGCTGGAGAAGAACGACCACTTCGCGGCCGTCGGGCTGTTCGCGGACATCGAGCATCCGACCGAGGGCACCTACCGGCTGGTGCGGGATCCCGTTCGGTTCGGGCTGGGCAGCGGGGCGTTGCGGAGGCATGCCCCGGGCCTCGGCGAGCACACCGAGGAGGTCCTGCGCGAGCTCGCAGAACCAAGAGAAGAACCACGAGAAGAACCATGACAGGAGCGCTCGACGGCATCCGCGTCGTCGACTTCGGGCAGTACATCGCCGGGCCGCTGGCTGCGGTGCTGCTCGCCGACCAGGGCGCGGACGTCATCCACATCGACCCGCCTGGCGGCCCGCGCTGGGCCAACGACGCCGATGCCTTCCTGAACCGGGGTAAGCGGCGGATCGGCCTGGACCTCGGCGACCCCGCGGACAGGGACACGGCGGCCAGCCTGATCGACGGCGCCGACGTCGTCGTCGAGAACTTCCGCCCGGGCGTGCTCGACCGTGTCGGCCTCGGCCCGTCGGCGGCGCGGCGGCGGAACGACGGGCTGATCTACTGCTCCATTCCGGGCTTCGGCGCGGACGATCCGCGGTCTGGGCTGGCGGCGTGGGAGGGCATCATCGACGCCGCCACGGAGAACTGCCGGGCGCGGACGGGAGACGGGCCGGCCGACCTCGACCGGAGCCAGCCGACGTACTCCGCCGTGCCGGTCGCCTCGAACTTCGCCGCCTTCCTGGCCGCGACGAGTATCGCCATGGCCCTGGTCTCGAGGCTCAGCACCGGGCTCGGGCAAGAGATCGAAGTACCGCTGTTCGACGCCATGTTCACCGCCATCGGGCCGGCCGGGTGCTACCTCAAGTCGGCCGGATACGCGCGGGAGGCCGCGGCCGACTCCAACGGCAGCGGCGTCTACCAATGCGCCGACGGGCGGTGGGTCCAGTTCGATCCGCTGCTGCACCGGTTCATCGTCTGGTTCGCCGAGGCGGCCGGCGTGTCGTCGTGGGGCGCCGAGCTCGATCAGGAACGGCTGGCCGATCCCGGCAACAGGGCGAAGCTGCGCGAGCGCCTGGCCGCGCTGTTCAAGACGCGTCCCGCCGCGCAGTGGGAGGAGCTCGGAGCCGGGGCGGGCGTGCCCCTCGCGATGGTCCGCACCCCCGGCGAGTGGCTGGCCAACGATCACGCCCGCCGCGGCGGATCGGTCGTGAGACTGGCCGATCCGCTGCTGGGCGAGGTGTGGACGGCTGGCCCGGCGGTTCGCCTTGCCGGGAACGAGGACTTCTCGCCCGGCCCCCGGCATCTGCCGGACGAGGATCGCGGTGCGATCCTCGCGGAGCTCGCGTCGAGCCCGCCGCGCCAGACGAGCCCGCCGTGCCAGACGAGCCCGCCGCGCCAGACGCGGCGGGAAGGCCGGCCCGATCCGGCACCGCCGCTCGCCGGACTGCGGGTGCTCGACCTGACCCAGGTGCTCGCCGGGCCCACGGCCGGACGGCTCCTGCAGGAGTTCGGGGCCGAGGTCATCAAGATCAACCCGCCGCAGCGGGCCATCAACAGCCACGGCTACCTCAACCGCGGCAAGCGGTCCATCCTGCTCGACATCGACGCTCCCGGCGGTCAGGCGGCGCTGGCCGGCCTGCTGGCCCGGACGGATGTGGTGCTCCACAACTTTCCCGGCGGGGTCGCCGAGCGGCACCGCCTCGGATACGAGCAAGCCCGCGCCCGCAACCCAGGTCTCGTCTACACGTCGATCACCTGCTATGGCGAGAGCGGGCCGTGGGGCGCGCGGCGCGGCTACGAACGGCAGGCCCAGGCCGTCGCCGGCATCATGGATCTCGCGGGGGACGCCCCGGCCGTGCTCGGCCCGTACAACCTCGTCGACATCGCCACCGGCGTGCTGGCCGCGTTCGGGACCGGGCTCGCCGTCTACCGGCGCACGCGCACCGGCCAGAGCCAGCGCGTCGCAACGTCGCTCGCCCAGGCGGCGACGCAGCACCTCGGCACGTACCTGATCGGACAGCCGGGACGCACGCGGCCGGCCGTGCGCGGCTGGGACGTGCGCGGCCCGGGCCCGCTGCAGCGCTTCTATCAGGGCAGTGACGGGGAATGGTTCTTCCTCGGCCTGGCCGCGGATCAAATCGGCGAGCTGCAGCGCTGCCTGTGCCTGACCGGCCGGCAGGGACTGCAGGGGCGGCAGGGACTGCAGGAGCAACGGCTACAGGAGCTGACCGACGCGGAATTGGCGGCGGCGATAGCGGCTCTCCTGCTGACCCGCACCGCGGACGCCTGGGTGCAGACCCTGACCGCCGCGGGCATCGCGGCCCAGCGCCGCGTCGGCCTGGCGGAGTTGATGTCCGACCCGGGGCTGCGCTCTCGCGGGCTCACCGTCGCCGCGCCGGTCGAGTCGGGAGCGGCTGTCATGCCCACGGTATCGCCGCGCCTCACGCTGACCCCGATGCGGGTGGGGAGCGCGGCCGCCCGGCCGGGATCGGCCGGCGTCGACGTGACGGCAGAGCTCGGGTTGGCCACTTCGGCGCAGCGGCTGGCGGACGCGTGGGCGCTGCAGGTCCGCGATCTGCCGCCTGCCTGGTGAGACGGCCCTCGGCAGGCCCGCTCGCTAAGGTCCGCGGTCCAGGCAGGGAAGCGTCGATGACCTCATCGGCGAGCCCCCACCGCAGCGCGGCAGAAGCCGGAAGCCGGTCCCCGGTCAGCATCAGCCACGCCGCCCGCCAGCGGCCGATCCGGCGTGGCACGCTGACCGAGCCGCCGGCCCCGGGTACCAGACCCATCCGCACCTCGGGGAGCGCGAAATACGCGTCCGGGGTGGCGACGACCCGGCCGGCGTAGGCGGCGATTTCCGTTCCCGCGCCTATGCAGGCCCCGTGGGCGTAGACGGTGACCTTCGCCGCGATCCGGTCGATCACCCGCCACGGGGCGCGGGCCAGCCGGACCATGTACGCGGCGACGAGGTCGTCCGCGGTGCCGAACTCGTCAAGGTCCCCGCCACTGCAGAACGCCGGTCCCGCGCCCCACAGCTCGACGGACTCGATCGTGTCGTCCGCCTCGGCGAGTGCCGTCGCGTCGAGCAGTGCCTCGCGCAGCGGGGCACCGAACGCATTGCGCCGTGCCGGGTCGTCGAGCACGATCGACAGGCGCCCGTTGTCACGGCTGACGCGCACCGGCTCGGCGGGCGGCCGCCGGCGGCGCGGCGTCCCCCGTTCGCCGAGCCAGCGGGAAAACTCCGGCCCGCCGAGCAGCAGGCAGTACGCGGCCGCCTCGGCGGCCAGGGCCGCGGTGGTGCCGTCGCCGGGCAGCGGCGCGAGGACAGAGGTCTGCCGCACCAACTGCCCGCAGGCGACCGCCGCTCGCGGGGAGTGCGCGACGGCGGCCCGCAGCCGCGTGATGGCCTCGCCGAGGTCGCAGCCAAGATCGCCGACCGGGACGATCGCCCGGTCAGCAGAGCCGGCCGAGGAGGCAGCCAGCGTCAGCGTCGACGCCTCGATCAGGGGCACCAGGGCCGGAGCCGGCGGACCTGCCAAGACGCCCGCCGTCACCGGCAGCGCGTCGGCCACCAGCCGCGCAACCCGGGCGATCTCCGCCGCCGGCGCGTCCCGCCAGCGCTCGAGCGGGATGATGACCAGCGGCCTTGCGGGCTCGCCGGCGCCGGTGAGGGTGAGTTCGAGCTCCGACGAAAGCTCGGCGGCGCTTGTCACCCGGTTCCTCCCCGGCTAGCTGCGAGCATAGATGACCTCGCCGCCGACGAACGTGACCGCAACCAGGTCGGACCCGAGGCAGTCGAGCGCCTCGAGCGGCTCCGCGCGCAGCAGCGCCAGGTCGGCCGGGTGCCCAGGGGCGACCACCCGCTGCGTCCCAGGCGCCGCGGGCTCGCCCAGGAACAGGGCCAGGGCCCGGGCGGGGGAGAGCTCTTCCTGCGTCCCGAACGGCCGGTGAACCGCCGCGCGCATCGCCCCCCACACGTCCTCGCCCCCGAACGGCGCGTCGCTTCCGCCCGCAACAGGCACTCCGGCCTCGACGAGGGATCGCAGCCGCCACAGGTCCGGCAGGTCGTCCGGCGCCACGTCGGTTGCGTACTGCTCGCCGCGTTCGGCCAGGAAATGCGGCTGCGTCACGACGGTGAGCCCGCGCAGCTGCGGCAGGGACCGCTCGGGGATGATCGCGCCGTGCTCGATCCGGTCACCGGGCAGTCGTCCCGCGAGGTCCAGCGCGGCGAGCGTCAGCACAAGCTGGACGCGCGTCACGCAGTGCACCGCGACCAGACGATCCGCGGCGTGCGCGTCGCGGATGCGGCCGGCGAGTTCGCCCAGCGGCGGCAGGGTGGCGTCGTCAAGCAGGATCTTCACCGGGCCGAGGGTGATCGTTCCCGGCGGCCGGCTCACCTCGGCCGGTGCCATGCAGTGCAGGCGCTGCGCGATCGCGCCTTCGGCTAGAGCCGCCAGGTCGCGTTCGGTGGCGCCGGGCGTGGCGTCGGTGAGGCCCGTGATACCCAGCGATGCCGCCCTCCTGCTCACGCCGCCCAGGTCCGCGCTCCCGCTGGCGACCTGGTCCGCGAGCCAGCGGTCCATCCGCCACAGCCGCCCGGTCGGCTGGCCGGCCTCGTCCCGCTCCACCCCGCTGAGCTCGCACCTGTCCAGGCCGAGCAGGGCAACGGCCGGCGAGTTCACCATCCACAGCATGCCAGTGCGATGCTGGACCCGTACCGGGCGGTGCGGGACGAGCCGGTCGAGAGCGCCGCGGTCCAGCAGGCCGGCGACCGACTCGTGATAACGCACGGCGCGCAGCCAGGCGCCCGGCGGCAGCTCGGCGTCCGCCGCTCCCAGCCGCGCCGCCAGGGCGGCGGCGGTCCGGACCTGCGGTGGCCCGGCGGTGACGCTGGCCCGCGCCGCGCCGAGCGCGCGCAGGTGCACGTGGTGGTCGTGCAGTCCGGGCAGCAGGGCACCGCCGGCCGCGTCGATGTCGTCTTCGCCGCGTACCGGCCGCAGCCCCGGCGTGCACTCGGCCACCAGGCCGCCGGCCAGGCGAATGTCGGTGAGCGGGACGCCCGCCAGCCGGGCTTCGGCGGCCAGGTGCGCGCCCGGTGGCCAGACGCGCGCGTTGCGGATCAGCACGCGGCGTGCCGCCCGGCAAAGCCGCGCCCGCCGAGCCA
>JASHTQ010000588.1 GCA_030040475.1 Streptosporangiaceae bacterium | reverse complement strand
TACACCCGCGACGCGGACGGGATCTACGTCAACCTGTTCATCCCCTCGCAGCTAGCCTCGCACGGCCTGGCGCTGCGGCAGACAACGGCCTTTCCCGACACCCCGGTCACCACCCTGTCCGTGCTCTCCGGCACGGCGCTCATCACCCTCCGGGTCCGCATTCCGCACTGGGTGGCCGCGCCGCCGGCCGTCCGTCTCAACGGTGCCGTCCTCGACGCCGCCGTCCTCGGCGAACCCTTCCGCATCACCCGCGACTGGATCACCCTCCGCCGCCAGTGGCGCGCAGGCGACCTGCTCGAGGTAACGCTCCCGATGCGGCTGACCTTCGAGCCCGCCCCGGACAAGCCCTCCGTCCAGGCGCTGACCTACGGCCCCGTCGTGCTGAGCGGCGTGCACCCCGCCCACCCGGGCCCGCTGACCCCGGTGCTTGACCCCGCCTCGGTGCACCGCACCGCCGCAGCCCCGATGACCTTCGATGCCCTGGCCAACCGCAAGCCCGCCCGCCTGATCCCGGTCAGCCGAGCCGCCCACGAGTACTACACCGTCTACTGGCAGACCGCCTGACCCTAAGGCGCGGCGAAGGAGAACTCGCCGTCGGGCCCGGGCCCGAACGGCCTGGCCTCGATGACCGCGTCGGTATTCAGCGGCCCGTAGATGTGCGGATACGGCGCGTCAGAGCCCGGCACGTCCTCCCACCGGATCTCCGCACCGACCCGATCGGTGTCGATCACCAGCAGCAGCAGGTCAGCCGCGCCCCTGTAGTACGCATTGGCGACCGCAGCGACCTGCGCGGCGGTCGACGAGTGGATGAACCCCACCTCGGCGAGCGTCGATCCGCGCGTGGAGATGCGGTACTGGCCGTCCTCGACCGCCTGCCCCCAGTCGCCCGCCAAGGCGATGTGGTAAATGACGCTCACTCAGCGCCTTCCCTGCTGCCCGCCGCCTCGCCCCGGGCCGGCAGATGCAGGCAACAGCAGCCCGCCTCGCCACACGGCACCACCCGCACCCCGGCATCCACTACGCACCCGCACTCGGCGCACCCCATCCGCACGCCCACGATCGTATCCCCACCACCGTAAGCATTGCCGAGACGCCTGGGACTGCTGAGACTTGAGTGGCTCGACTCCCCGGACCGGGGAGGTAGTGAATGTGGCACTGCATACCGATTTCGGTACACAACGCCACATTCACTACATGCGGAGCCGTGCCCCGGCCCGGCCTCACGTCGACGATCGCCGCTCCCGCGCCCGGCGCTTGCCCGCGTGCATGGCCTGGACCCGGGCGACCGGTATCTCGTGCCCCTCCTGCACCAGGGATTCGCTGAGCTCCTGCGGCGCGGTCATCTGCCCGGCCCACGCCTGATGCCCGTCGAGCAGCGCGGGCGCGGTCTTCACGGTGAAGTCGCGCGGCGCGACCGATTCCAGGTCCTCCCACCGCACCGGGAACGAGACCGGTGTCTCCGGCCGCGCCCGCGGGCTGTAGGCCGCCGCCACCGTCGCCCCGTGCGCCCTGGTCGAGTCGAGGAAAACCTTTCCCTCCCGCTCGTCCTTGACGAACGCCGTGGTGGCCAGCTCCGGGTCGAGTTTCTCGGCCCGGACGGCGATCGCCCTCGTCGCCGCTGCCGCATCGTCCGCGTTCGCGATGATCGGCACGTACACGTGCACGCCCTTGGATCCGCTGGTCTTGACCGCCCCTGCCAGCCCCACCTCGGCAAGCGCCTGCCGGACCAGCATCGCGGCGGCCACCGCGTGCCCGAACTCGCCGCCGGACGGCGGGTCGATGTCGAGTATCAGGTATGTCGGCCGGTCCATGGCCTCGACCCGGAACAGCGTCGGGTGGTACTCGACCGCGCGCTGGTTGGCGAACCACAGCAGCGTCCGCCGGTCATCGCAGAGCGCATAGTGCACCTCGCGCTTGGAGGCCTGCGCCCACATCGAGACCGTGCGGATCCACGGCGGCGCGTAGTCAGGCACGTTCTTCTGCATGAACGGCTGCTGCCCGCTGCGCACCCTGATCACCGACAGCGGCCGCTCCTGCAGCTCAGGCAGGATAAACCCGGAGCAGGCGTCCAGGTAATCCACGAGATCCCGCTTGGTCGCGTCCGCGCCGTCGAAGAGCGGCTGGTCAAGGTGGGTGAGCTCGACGCCCTCCCGTTCCGGCGTGTCCATGCGTCCCGTATACCCGGTCCCGGCGACGAAGTGCCACCGCTCGCGGGAGGAAAATTTGGTTTGATCTTCTACAGGGGACGGTCAGCAGCGGGAAGGGAGCCGGGCATGGCGTTCAGCGGGTGGCCCGAGGAGGCGCTGGATTTCTACGACGGCCTGGTGGCCGACAACTCCAAGTCCTACTGGACCGCGAACAAGGCGCTCTACCAGGACAAGGTGCTGCGCCCGATGACCGAGCTCACCGAGGAGCTCGCCGCGGAGTTCGGCGAGCCGAAGATCTTCCGCCCGTACCGTGACGTGCGGTTCAGCAAGGACAAGACGCCGTACAAGACGCACATCGGGGCGGTGCTCGGCCACACGGGCTACGTCCAGTTCTCGGTCGAGGGCCTGGGCGTCGGGGCCGGCATGTGGGAGATGAGCCCCGAGCAGCTCGCCCGCTACCGCGAGGCCGTGGCCAGCGACGCCGCCGGCGAGAAGCTGGAGCGGATCGCCGCCGAGCTGGAGGAGGCCGACATCACCGTGCACGGGCACGGCGCGCTCAAGTCCGCTCCCCGCGGCTACCCCGCCGACCACCCCAGGATCGCGCTGCTCAGGTACAAGGGCCTTACCGCCTGGCAGCAATGGCCCGTAGGACCCTGGCTGGACACCGCGTCCGCGAAGGACCGTATCGTTTTTTTTCTCAGAACGACGAGGCCTATGTGCGCCTGGCTCACCGAGCACGTCAGAGGCGTGTTACCTCGGGCCGCCCGGCGGCTGGCCGTCATGGGAAGGCCGCTGCGGGCGGAACAGGCTGCCCGGCCCGTCATCGGGGCCACCCTGGGAAAGGTACGGCCGGTCCTGCCTCATCGCGGGCTGCTGTGCCTGCTGGTTGTGGGCCTGCTGGTTGTGGGCCTGCTGGTTGTAGGCCTGCTGGTTGTGGGCGGTCTGGCCGATCCGCTGCATCAGGGCAGCTTCCTCGATCATCTCCGACGCCGTGGGCGACACGGCGATGACCGCGGAGAAGACGAACCCGACGCAGCTCAGGCCGAGGATGAGCGGCAGCAGGAAGGCCGCCGCGCTGGCCGTAGCCGACGTGCTCACCACCAGGCCGGGGGCGCTGTGCACCTCAAGCGCGGCCATGCCCGTGTAGTGCATGCCGCTGACCGCCACTCCCATGATCAGCGACGCGACCAGCGTGGACCGCACGCTGCTCAGCCGGAGGGCCGCCCACAGGGCGGCCGTTCCCGCTACCACCGCAATGACGATCGAGGCTGCGACAAGCACGGGGTTGTAGGTCAGCGAATCGTCGACCCGGATGGCCCCCATGCCCAGGTAGTGCATGGCGCCCACGCCGAGCCCGATGAACACGCCGCCGAGGACCAGGGATCTGGTGCCCTCGCGGCTGAACCCGACGATGAACGTCCCGATCCCGACCGCGATCACCGCGATCACCATGGACAAGATCGTTATCGGCACGTTGTAGCGGATGGTCTGGCCGGGGATGGTGAACCCGAGCATGGCGATGAAGTGCATGACCCAGATCCCGGTTGTCGCGATGGCCAGCGTCCCCGCGATCAGCCAGCGGGCCCGCGCCGCGCCCTGGGCCGCCCGTGCCCGGGCGGTGCACCGCAACCCGAGGAAGCAGCCCACGCAGGACATCGCGTAGGCGAGCACGGGGTTGAGCGCGCCGTAGGAGAAGTTGTCGACATGCACCATGGGGCAGCATTCTGCCGCCCGATAGGCGCCCATATCCGATTTTCCGGTTAAAAAGGGATATTTCCGTTACGGGACTGATAACCTGCTCCAGCCCTCAATCGCATCTCTGTGACCTGCGCGTACGCAGATCGTTCGGCACCGCCTGGCGCAGTGCACCTCGGGCGCGACGATAGGTCACCGGACCGGAGGTCAGCGTACCCGTGACGGCGACGACCAGCGAAAGGTCCGCGCTGCGCCGCACCGAGCTGTCGGTTCGCGGGATGACCTGCGCGGCGTGCGCGGCCAGGGTCGAAAAGCGGCTGCGCGGGGTGGACGCCGACGTCGTGGCGTCGGTCAGCCTCATGACCGAGACCGCCATGATCACGGCGCCGGCCTCGGTCTCGGCCCGGGCACTGGTCGAGGCGGTGCGGGACGCGGGGTACTCCGCGGACGTGGTCAGGCCCGCCGGAGACGGCCGGGACGAGGAGAATGGCGGCAGGCAGGAGGCGTACCTGCGGCGCAGGCTCCTGCTCGCGCTGGTTTTCTTCGTCCCGCTCAGCGACTTGTCGATCACGCTGTCGCTGTGGCCCGCCTACCGGTTCCCCGGCTGGCAGTGGGTCCTGGTCGGCCTGGCGGCACCGGTGGCGCTGTGGGCCGCGTGGCCCTTCCACCGCGCGGCCATCACGAACCTCAGGCACGGCACCTGCTCCATGGACACGCTGGTCTCGCTCGGGGTGGTCGCGGCCTGCGGGTGGTCGGCGTACGCGATGTTCCGCCTGGACCACAGGTCCTCGGTAAGCGCGCTGCAGGAGCTAGCGCACGCCTCGGGGGGCGGCATCTACCTCGAGGTGGCGGCGGCGGTGACGACGTTCCTGCTGGCCGGGCGGTACTACGAGGCCCGGGCCCGGCGCAGCGCCGCCGCGGCGATGCGGAAGCTTGCGGCGAGCGCCGCCGCGGAGGTCTGCGTGCTCGGCGCCGACGGCACCGAGCGGCGGATACCGATCGGCCTGCTGGAGCGCGGAGACGTCTTCGTCGTGCGGCCGGGGGAAACGGTCGCCGCGGACGGCGAGGTGCTGTCCGGCGAGTCGGCCGTGGACCGCAGCGCGATGACCGGCGAGTCGGTCCCGGTCGAGGCGGCCGCGGGCACCGCCGTCGTCGCCGGGACCATCGCCCTGTCCGGGCGCCTGGTCGTCAGGGCCGACGCGGTCGGAGAGGACACCCAGCTCGCTCACCTGATCGCGCTTGTCGGCCGGGCACAGGCGGATAAGGCCGCCATCCAGCGGCTCGCGGACCGGATCTCCGCCGTGTTCGTCCCGCTGGTGCTCGCCGTCGCGGCGCTCACCCTGGCCGGCTGGCTGCTCGCGGGCGCCGCCGCGGAGCAGGCGTTCAGCGCGGGGCTCGCGGTGCTGATCATCGCCTGCCCGTGCGCGCTCGGCCTGGCCACCCCGGCCGCGCTCGTGGCGGCCTGCGGCCGTGGCGCGCAGCTTGGCATCTTCATCAAGGGCCACCAGGCGCTCGAGTCGTCCGGGCTGATCGACACCGTGGTGTTCGACAAGACGGGGACCGTCACCACCGGCCAGATGACCGTGGCCGGGCTGGTGACCGCGCCGGGAGTCGGCCGAGCCGAGCTGCTTAGCTGCGCGGGTGCCGTGGAGCACGCCTCGGAGCACCCGGTCGCCGCCGCGATAACCGCGGCCGCCTTTCAGGCGGTCGGATCGCTGCCGCCCGTCGACGGCTTCCGCGCCCTGCCGGGACTTGGCGCGCGCGGCGTGGTCGGCGGCCGCCAGGTCGTGATCGGCCGCGAGGGACTGCTGCGCGACGAAGGGATCGCGATCCCGGCCGGCCGGTGCGGGAAGCAATGGGAGCGCGACGGCCGGACCGTGGTCCTGGTCGGCTGGGATGGCCAGCTCAGGGGCACGATCGCCGTGGCCGACACGGTCAAGCCGTCGGCCCGCGCCGCGGTAGCCGCCGTGCGCGCCCTCGGGCTGCGCCCGGTGCTGCTCACCGGCGACAACGAGGCGACCGCGCGAGCCGTGGCAATTGCCGTGGGCATCGACGACGTCATCGCCGGAGTGCTGCCGGCGGCCAAGGCCTCGGCCGTGGCGGGCCTGCAGGCCGGCGGGCACCGGGTAGCGATGGTGGGCGACGGGATCAACGACGGCCCAGCGCTGGCCGCGGCCGACCTGGGCCTGGCCATCGGCGCGGGCACGGACGTCGCGATCGGCGCGGCCGACCTGATCCTGCTGAGCGAGGACCTGCGGGCCGTGCCGGACGCGGTCAGGCTCGCCCGGGCCGCGCTGCGCACCATCAAACGCAACCTGGCCTGGGCGTTCGGCTACAACCTGGCCGCGGTGCCGCTCGCCGCGGCTGGCCTGCTCAACCCGCTCATCGCCGCCGCGGCGATGACGATGTCTTCCGTGCTCGTGGTCGCCAACAGCCTGCGGCTGCGCCGCTTCCGCGGCTTGGACCGTGGTGCGGACCGGGCGTACCCTGGCTGAGCGTTACGCCGATCCTGTGAGGGGCACTGAGGTGACCGGAAGCGACGATTCGATGCGCGTCTCGGACGCCGAGCGTGACGCGACCGTCCGGACGCTCGGCGAGCAGGCCGCCGTCGGCAGGCTGACGCTGGACGAGCTCGAGGACCGGGCCGGCCAGGCGCTGTCCGCCAAGACCCGCGGCGAGCTTGCCGCCCTCACCAGCGATCTGCCCAGGGAAATCGGCGAGGCAACCCGCCCCGCTCAGGCAACCCACCCCGCTCCGGCGGCGCAGGCCCGCAAGCCGGTGCGCTGGATGGTCGCCATCATGGGCGGCTCGCACCGGCGCGGGCGGTTCCGCGCGGTCGGCAGCATCAACGCCGTCGCGATCATGGGCGGGGACGAGATCGACCTGCGCGAGGCCGAGATCGAAGGCGGCGAGCTCACCCTCAACCTGTTCGCGGTGATGGGCGGGGCGAACATCTACCTGCCCGACTCGGTCGATCTCGAGGTGGGCGGCTTCTCGCTGATGGGCGGCCACGAGGAGGTCGGCAGCCAGCGCAGCCCGCGCCCGGGCGCGCCGGTGGTCCGGATCCGGATCTACAACCTGATGGGCGGCGCGACCATCTACCGGCTTCCGCCGCAGGCCCGCGGCCTGTCCTTGAAGGAGGCCCGCCGCCTGGCCAAGCTCGCCGAGCGCGGCGCCCTCCCCGCCGCTGACTGACTGCCGCGGACCGGCCCCGGCCCGAGCCCCGGCTCCAGCCCGAGCCCCGGCTCCAGACCTGGCCGTTACGGCGTGGCCCTGACGGCCACCCGGCGCGTGCTGCTGCCCGCGCGCACCTTGACGGCCGCCTCGCCCGCCTCCGCAAGCGCGGCCTCGGCCGCCGCGAGGCCGTCGGCGGTCAGCCGGTACAGGTGCCGCCGCGGCCGACCCGCCGGCTGCTCGTCCTCCCAGCGCGCCTCGATCAGGCCGCGATCGGCGAGCCGGATCAAGATCGGGTACAGCGTGCCCGACTTGAGCCCGGTGTCCCTGGCGATCCCGTACCCGTGCTGCCAGTGCGTCGGCGTGGCGCATAGCTCGGCGAGCACCGCAAGCGTCTGGGCGGAAAAACCGGAACGATTAGCCACGCTGACGAATTCTACCCAGCCGGCCCGCCCGAATCTACATAGGTAGACGATGGTGTCGCTGCTCTACCCGCCCGCTCTACCCGCCCGCTCTACCCGCCGCGCCCCCAGCGCGCCCGACCCGCCGGGTCTGGAAGACTGAGGCTAGCCAACGGGAGGTCACATGTCGCCGAGTATGAGCCGGGCAGAACGCGAAGAGTTCCTCGCCGGGGTGCACGTCGCAGTCCTCAGCGTGGCGTCGGGTGACGCGCGCGGCCCGCTGGCCCTCCCGGTCTGGTACAGCTACGAGCCCGGCGGAACCGTGAACGTGAGCACCGGCAGGAACACCCGCAAGGCGCGCGCCATCAGGTCCGCGGGCCGGTTCAGCCTGTGCGCGCAGGACGAGCGGCCGCCCTACAGGTACGTCACCGTCGAGGGCCCGGCCACGATGGAGGATGCCACCGACGCCGAGCGGCTCGCGCTGGCCCGCAGGTACCTGGGCACCGAGGGCGGCGACGCCTACCTGGCCGCCAACCCGTTCCGCGACCAGGTCATGATCCGGATGACGCCGGAGCACTGGCTGAGCGTCGACTACGGCAAGACACCCTGACCGGCACCACGTGATAGGGAGCCACGAGTGGACCTTGGCCTGCGCGGCAGCCGTGCGCTGATCACCGGCGGCAGCCGGGGGATCGGCTTCGCCGTCGCCGAGGCGCTGGCCGCCGAGGGCGCCGCCGTCGGCCTCATCGCCAGGGACGCCGACGGCCTGGCCGCCGCGGCCCGCCGGCTGGCCGCCGACGGCGAGATCCAGGTCGCCACCGCGGCGGCCGACGTCACGGACACGCCGGCGCTGCGCGGGGCGGTCGACGCCATCGCGGCCGAACTCGGCGGCCTGGACCACCTGGTGGCGAACGCGGGCGGCACGGTCGGCACCGGCAACCTGACAAGCGCGGGTCCGGACGAGTTCACCGCGACGTTCGCGCTCAACGCCGGGCACGCCGCCGAACTGATCCGGTCGGGCCTGCCCCACCTGCGCGCCGCGGGCGGCGGCTCGGTGGTGATCATCTCCTCGATCACCGGCATGCGCCCGGCGCCGCGCACCGCCTACGCCGCCGCCAAGGCCGCGGAGATCCACCTGGCCGCGACCGCCGCCCAGGAACTCGCGCCCGACCGCATCAGGGTGAACGCCGTCAGCCCCGGATCCATCATGTTCCAGGGCGGCGGCTGGGAGTCCTTCCGCCAGCAGCAGCCGGAGGACTTCGCCGCCTTCGAGGCCACCCAGTTCCCGCTCGGCCGCCTCGGCACCCTCGCGGAGGTCGCCGACGTCGTCGCCTTCGTGCTGTCCGCCCGCGCCTCGTGGATCTCCGGCGCGAACATCCCCGTGGACGGCGCCCAGATCTACCCGAGCGCCCGCCGGTTCGGCTAGCGCCGAGGAAAACCGCTTGTCTGCCCGATGACGACGACGGGACCATTGGGCATGGTCCTGGTGCGCGAGACGGTCATGGACGACTGGCAGGCGCTACGCGACATCCGGCTCGAGGCACTGAAGACCGCCCCGTCCGCCTTCGGGTCCACCTACGAGCGCGAGGCCCCCTTCGGCGAGCCCGACTGGCTTCGCCGCATCGCCAGGGGCGGCAACTTCCTCGCCTACCTCCCCGAGGCCGGCATCCCCGAGGCCGGCATCCCGGAGGCCGGCGCCGCAGAGCCGGTCGGCCTGATCGGCGGCTACCCGGAGAGCGAGGACGTGGTGGAACTCGTGTCCATGTACGTCCGGCCGAGGGCGCGCGGCCACGGCGTCGGCGAGGCGCTGGTGGCCGCGGTCTTCGGCTGGGCGCGGGAACGGGACGCGAAAACGGTGCACCTCTGGGTCACCGAGTCCAACGACCACGCCCGCGCGCTCTACGAGCGCTGCGGTTTCGGGCCAACCGGCGAACGCCAGCCGCTGCCCTCCGACCCAGACCAGGACGAGATCGCCATGGCCCGCCCGCTGTGAGCCGGCCTGCGCCCGCGGCCCCGACCCGCGGCCCCGACCGTTAGGACCCGACCCGCTAGGACCCGAACTCCGCCCGGACCCCGAGCAGCCGCACCGGCCGCCGCCCGGTGAAGCGGTCGAGCGCCGCGAGCGCGGCCCGCTCGATCACCGCCGGGTCCGAGCCGGGGGAGGGGAGCGTCACGCCGTGGGTCTCGGTGACGAACGGCGCGTACCGCACCTTCACCACCACCCGCACCGCGGGCCGTTCCTCGGCGGCCAGGTCCACGGCGAGCAGCCCGGCGATCCGCGCCACCTCGGCCTGCACCCGCGACCAGTCGGCGATGTTCTGCTGGAACGTCTCCTCCTTCCCGTGTCCCTTGGCCACGTATGGCGAGTCGTCCACCTCGGCGTCGCCGCGGCCGCGCCCGAGCAGCACCAGCCACGGGCCCGTCATCGGCCCGAAGGCAACCGCCAGCGCGTCCGGGTCCGCCGCGGCCAGCTCGCTGACCGTGCTGATGCCGAGCCCGGCGAGCTTGCGCGCGGTCTTGGCCCCGATCCCCCACAGCGCATCCGTCGGCCGCGAACCGAGCACCGAGAACCAGTTGCCGAACGTGAGCCGGAACACCCCCGCGGGCTTGCCGAACCCGGTCGCGATCTTGGCCTGCAGCTTGTTCTCGCCGATCCCGACCGTGCAGTCCAGGTCCGTGGCGGCCCGCACCCGCGCCGCCAGCGACCGGGCGAACGCCTCCGGGTCCTCGACGTCCACGCCGAGGAACGCCTCGTCCCAGCCGAGCACCTCGACCACCGCGCCGGAGTCCCGCAGCACCGCCATCACCGACTCCGAGGCCTCCTCGTAGGCGGCCCGGTCCACCGGGAGGAACACGGCGTCCGGCAGCCGCCGCACGGCCGTCCGCATCGGCAGCCCGGAGTGCACGCCGTGCACACGCGCCTCGTACGATGCCGTGCTCACCACGCCCCGCTTGGTCGGGTCCCCGTCGCCGCCCACCACCACCGGCCGTCCCCGCAGTTCGGGATGGCGCAGCACCTCGACAGCCGCGATGAACTGGTCGAGGTCCACGTGCAGCACCCACCGGGTCACGCACCACGTCCTACCCGCTCAGGCGCGCGCGACGCCACGAAAACTCGCTCGGGAAACGGCACCCGCCACGGGTACCCTGCGAACCGTGCTGCTGACGATCTCCACCACCCACGCGCCCGCAACCGACCTGGGCTACCTGCTGCACAAGCACCCCGACCGCCTGCAGTCGTTCACGCTGGCCTCCGGCCAGGCGCACGTCTTCTACCCGGAGGCGACCCCGGAGCGGTGCACGGCCGCGCTGTTGCTCGAGGTCGACCCGGTGGCCCTGGTCCGGGGGAACGCGATCGCCAGCGAGCTCGCCGAGTACGTCAGCGACCGGCCCTACGCCGCCTCGAGCATGCTCGCGGTGGCGATCAAGGAGGCCTTCCGCACCGCGCTGACCGGCCGCTGCGACGCGCGCCCCGAGCTGGCCGCCGCCGCCATCCCGTTGGCCATCAGGGTCCCCGCGCTGCGCTGCCGCGGCGGCCCGCAGCTCGCGGAGAGCCTGTTCGAGCCCCTCGGCTGGACCGCCGAGGCGACCAGCCAGCCCCTGCAGCCAGCGGAATGGGGTCCCTCGCCGTACCTGGACCTGCGCCTGATCGGCGAGCTCCGCCTCGCGGACGCGCTCAGCCACCTGTACGTCCTGCTGCCCGTGCTCGACGACGCCAAGCACTACTGGGTGTCCACCGCCGAGGTGGACAAGCTGATCCGGGCCGGCGGCGACTGGCTGGCCGCCC